>JAYUJG010000251.1:0-2446 GCA_043765355.1 Acidobacteriaceae bacterium
GGACGGCACGCGCAAGGTCGTGGTGAAGCCGATTGGCGACGAGTTTAGCCTGCGCGAATTGAACATGATCGAAACCAATCGCAAGAAAGTGGACGCAGCCAGCGGCGGGCGCATTGGTTACGTCTATCTGCCGAACATGGGCGACGAAGGACTGAACGAATTCGTCAAGCAATACTTCCCGCAAATTAGAAAAGAAGGAATTGTCTTCGACGTCCGCTACAACGGCGGCGGATTCGTGGACCAGCTGATTTTCTCCCGCTTGCGGCGCATGCTGGTGGCCATGAATCCGGCTCGTAACTTCGAATCGGGTACCACTCCGCAGAATGTCTTCTATGGGTATATGGCTTGCGTCACCAATCACTACGCAGCGTCCGATGGTGACTTTTTTAGCTATTTCTTTAAGGAATACAAGCTCGGCCCGCTCATCGGCGAGCGAACCTGGGGTGGAGTGCGTGGCATCCGCGGGCAAATGCCGCTGATGGACGGCGGGTACATTACGCGGCCCGAATTTTCGCTCTCATCGCTCGACAGCAAGTGGCTGATCGAGAACCGCGGCGTGCAACCGGACGTGGTGGTCGACAATCCTCCAGACTTGGTGTTGAAGGGGCAGGACCCGCAACTGGAGAAAGCGGTTCAGATGCTGATGGAGCAGATCAAGGCGAATCCCAAGAAGTTGCCGGCGCGGCCTGCGGATTTACCGACTTATCCGGATGGGCCGGGGCTGTAGACGGAACCTGGATTTCCGCTTGCCAACCGGACGGTCGGTCGGTTAAGATCGATTCAGCTCTTGGTGAAAACCATGCGGGATGGACGAAGCCTACTCCAAATTTTCCTTAAAATTCCCGAGGCACGAGTGTGCCTTTGGGTCGGTATGGGGGAAAGATTGAGCTGAAGGATTGACAATCGGCAGCGCTTCCACGTCCCACCCGCCAGAAACGCTGGCAAGGTGGGTTTTGTTTTTACAGAGCGTAGAGACGCGGCTAGCCGCATCCTGGCTGCGTCGATGCTCGATCGGATTTTACCGCTTTGCATCACGACCGGAGATCTCATGACGGATCAGAAGACGACGGATCAGAAGGCGCCCCGGAAGGCGTCCGGCCAGAAAAAAACTCCGCCCGCGACCGCCGACAAAAAAACGATGACGGGGGCCAGCATTCTTTGGGAATGTCTGGAGCGCGAAGGCGTGAAGCAGGTCTTTGGCTATCCCGGGGGCGCGATTCTGCCGGCGTATGACGCGTTGAAGGGCAGCAAAATCCACCACATTCTGGTGCGCCACGAACAAGGCGCAACCCACATGGCCGACGGCTACGCGCGCGCCAGTGGCGAAGTGGGAGTTGCGGTCGCAACCTCCGGCCCGGGCGCGACCAATATGGTCACGGGCATCGCCACGGCCATGCTCGATTCGTCGCCCATCGTCTGCATCACGGGGCAGGTGGGCAGCAAGCTGATCGGGTCGGATGCGTTTCAGGAAACCGACATCACCGGCGTAACTCTGCCGATCACCAAGCACAACTATCTGGTCACACACGCCAGTGAAGTGGCGCGAACGGTACGCGAGGCTTTCTATGTGGCGCGCTCGGGCCGTCCGGGCCCGGTTTTGATTGATATAACGAAAGATGCGCAGCAGAGCACCTGCGAGTTCGATTGGGAAGCGGCCAAGCCGCAACTGCCGGGGTACCGCCCGGATCTTTCGCCCGCCGCCGAGGAGTATGAGCAGGCGCTGAAGTTAATCCATAATTCGAAGCGCCCCGTGATTCTCGCGGGCCACGGCATCATTATTTCTGGAGCCATGCGCGAGGTGCGTGATTTTGCCGAGCGTACTGGAATCCCGGTCGCAATGACGCTGCTTGGACTCGGCGCGTTCCCAGCGTCGCATCCGCTGAACCTGGGCATGATGGGCATGCATGGCGAGGCCTGGGTGAATCACATGATCCAGGAGGCCGATCTTCTTCTTGCCTTCGGAATGCGCTTCGACGACCGCGTAACCGGCAGCTTGAAGACGTATGCGGTCAACGCCAAGAAGATTCACATCGAGATCGATCCGGCGGAGATCAACAAGAATGTGAAAGTAGACGTCCCGCTGGTCGGCGATTTGCGCGAAGTTCTCCACGAACTCCTGCCGAAAATTGAAACCATTGATCGCAGCGAGTGGCTCGACTCCATCGACAAACTGAAGGGCGACGCCGCGGTGCGCGACATTCAGAACCTGCCTGACAGCGGGCATCTCTATGCCGCTCACGTGATCAACGATCTGTGGCGCGAAACGCGCGACCATGAGACCGTGGTCGTCACCGACGTAGGACAGCACCAGATGTGGGAGGCGCAATACTACAAGCACGAAAAGCCGCGCAGCCTGATTACATCTGGCGGTCTGGGGACGATGGGCTTCGCCTTGCCTGCCGCGATCGGAGCGAAAGTAGCGCGGCCTGAGGCGGAAGTGTGGGTC
>JAYUJG010000252.1:0-5959 GCA_043765355.1 Acidobacteriaceae bacterium
TTTCTGCTAGCGCCGTGAACTACCGGGCATTTGGATTCGGTTGACACGTTTTGCTCCTTAACATTACAGGGGACAGGCGCTCCCGCTGTTGTGGTGAGTTGATTTCTTGAAGACTCTCCACTATATGCGATCCCACCCATAGGCGACAAATGCGATAATGAATGTGTGAAATAGGAAGAACCTATGGGACAAATTGTCGGGTTGCCTGCAATCAACGAGCAGGTCGCGTCGGAATCTTGCCGGCTGTGGCATCGCGATCCCGCCTTTGCGTGTGCGGGCGAGACGCCCCCACGACAGCCGCCGGGACGGCAGCGCCACGAAGGGCAAGGCGGCGAAGAGGTTCAGGTGTAGCCAATGGAAATTCACCAGCTCCGATATTTTTGCGCGATTGTTCGGACGGGCAGTTTTACTCGTGCGGCCGAGCAACTTGGCATCGCACAGCCATCGCTGTCGCAGCAGATCAAACGACTCGAAAAGCATTTGGGAAGCCCGTTATTCGAGCGGCTCGGACGCTCTGTGCGGCTGACATCCGCGGGTGAAGGCTTGCACCAGATGGCGGCTGGAATTCTGCAACAGGTGGCGGAGGCCGAGACTCGCATTGCGGCTTTGAACGAGGGGTATGGGAGTCTTCGCGTTGGCGTGATCCCCACTATCATGCCGTATTTCGTCGCGCGGCGAATTGGTGATTTCGTGCGCAAATTTCCGCGGGTCCATCCGCAGTTTAGAGAAGAAACTACGTCGCAACTGGTGGAGGCCTTGCAGGCTGGGGAGATTGATCTGGCCGTGGTCAGCCTGCCGGTAGCGAAAGCCGATATCGTGGTCAGCGAGCTTTTTCGCGAAGAGTTGTTGCTTGTCGTGCCGCGAAAACATCCGCTGAGCGGGCAGCCATTGGTCAATCTGCAAGACTTGCGTAACGAGCGGTTACTGCTGTTGAAGGAAGGACATTGTCTGCGCGACGACGTGCTGACTGCCTGCACGCGCGCTAAGGCCGAATTGCGATCAGTGTTTGAGACGAATCAGATGGAAAGCATTTTTGAGCTGGTGCGCTCCGGATTTGGACTGAGCGTGGTGCCGGAGATGGCGTCGTCGAATGCCGCCGGGTGCACGCTCGTCCGTTTGCAAACCAAGAGCTTTCGGCGGATCGGATACATTCGCGCGCGGCGGCATCTCGTCAGCAGGCCAATGAGGGAATTTACTTCGTGGCTGCGGTCGATTTCGAAAAGTGGAGATTGAGTTTCCGCTACCCTTGGGTGGAAGGTGGAAGCTGAGTAGAATGGTGGGCGACCGGGACGGTAAAACGAGCGACTAACGACGAACGACCGTGAAGACCTCCGAACTCATCTACGACTGGAATCGTGAGAACGCGACATCGCAGCAGTTATCGCGCCCCGTTCGCCTCACCGATGAAACCCTTCGCGACGGTCTACAATCTCCGTCGGTGCGCGACCCATCGATCGAGCAGAAGATCGAAATCCTGCACCTGATGGAAGCGCTCGGAATCAACACGCTCGATCTCGGACTTCCCGGATCTGGCCCGCGCGCTGTCGAGCATGTCACCGCGTTGGCGCATGAGATCGTCGCCAACAGAATGAAGATCACGGCGTATTGCGCCGCCCGTACCGTAGAGAACGACATTCGGCCCATTGCCGAGATCGTGCAGAAAACGGGCATGCCGATTGAGGTCGCCGCATTTATTGGATCAAGCCCGCTGCGCCGCTACACCGAGGGATGGGACGCCGACTTCCTTCTGCAAACCACCGAAAAGGCCGTCAGATACGCCATCTCGCTGGGCCTCGGAGTCATGTATGTCACCGAAGACACGACGCGCTGCGATCCAAAGACCGTCAAGCAGTTAAACGCGGCCGCGATCAATTGTGGAGCGCGCACGCTGGTGCTGTGCGATACCGCCGGGCACGCGACGCCAACTGGCGCGGCTGCGCTGGTAGAGTTCGTGCTCGAAGAAGTAGTGAAGCCCTCCGGCGAAAAAATTCAGGTCGAATGGCATGGGCATAGCGATCGAGGGCTGGCCGTGCCCAACTCGCTTGCGGCGCTGGCTGCGGGAGCAGATTGTGTGCACGCCACGGCGCTCGGCATCGGCGAACGCGTCGGTAACACGCAGATGGATCAGATGCTCGTCAATCTGAAGTTGATGGGTATCGCGCCCTGGGACAAGCAGGATCTGACGAAGCTCAAGCAGTATTGCGACGCTGTTTCGGTGGCGACGGGCGTTCCGATTCCCGCGAATTATCCCGTGGTGGGTGAGGACGCGTTTCGCACGGCAACCGGTGTTCACGCCTCCGCCGTCATCAAGGCGTATAAGAAAAACGATATTGAGCTGGCAAACGCGGTCTATTCGGGAGTGCCATCCCACTACTTCGGCCTCGAGCAGATCATCGACGTCGGGCCGATGAGTGGAAAATCAAATGTCCTCTACTGGCTGGAGCGCCGCGGTTTTGCAGCGAACGAAGACGTCGTTGAGCGTATTTACGCGCGCGCCAAGTCCAGCGACCACACGCTGAGCGAAGCCGAAATTTTGGAGTGCCTGCCAACCGTCCCGTAGAGACGCGGCTTGCCGCGTCTCTACCGAACGGTTACTCCAGCCCCCGCGTCAACTCTGGACTCGGCAGCCCGCCTTCGCCGGGGCCGCAGCCTGCGCGAAGATGTCAGTCGCCGCGACGCTGGCAAGAAACAGCAGCAACAGCATGATACCGGCGCTAACGCGCACTATTGACACTCGATTCATCGTCCTGTAGTGTCCGCCAGCAAGAGGCTGAAGTTCAAGGAGTCCATGGAATCTGGTGAAAAGCCTACGCGAAACGCCCACGCGGCGAAATCCCGCCGCGCCTCCAATCCCGCCGCCCGGAAACAGTCTCAATCGGCGGCCGTTACCATCCGCGATGTAGCCGAACGCAGCGGCTTTTCTTCGGCCACGGTCTCCATCGTACTGAACAACGCCCCGCTGGCTCGCTACATTCCCGACACGACCAAAGCGCGCATCCAAAAAGCCGCCCAGCATCTCGGCTATCGTCCCAATCTTTTTGCGCGTTCTTTGCGCGGCCGCCGCAGCCACACCGTCGGCGTCATGGTGTTCGACATGACCGATCCTTACTGTACGCTGGTGCTGCGCGGCATCGAAAACACGCTCTTCCAATCGTCTTATCTCCCCATTCTCACCGACGTGCACAACGAGCGCAGCCGCTTTGAGCGCTATCTGGAGATGTTGCTCGACCGCCGCATCGAAGGCCTCGTGGTCCTGGCGAATTGGCTGTTCGTGGATATCAACGTTCTCGCCGATCTGGAGAAGCACAACATTCCGACCGCGACCGTGGGCCGCGAACTGAAGAACGACAAGATCAGTTCGGTGATCGTGGACAACACCGAAGGCGCTCGCGCCGCGCTCGAACATCTTCATTCGCTGGGCCACCGCAAGATCGCGTTCATCCGCGGCCCGCATCAGTTGTCGGATACCGAACCCAGGTGGCGGGGCGTGCGAGCGTTGGCCCGCGAACGCGACCTCGAACTCGACTCGCGCCTGATCGTCGATCTGCCAGAATCGGGAGACCCCTTTTCAAGTTTTGAACAAGGATACAAATTGACGGAAGAATTACTCCATCGCCGCCGTCCTTTCACGGCGCTGATGGCCTTCGACGACATGACGGCCTTCGGAGCGATCCGCGCGCTCGGCAAAGCGGGAGTTCGTGTCCCCGACCAGGTCTCGGTGATTGGCTTTGATGATGTATCGCCCTCGGCCATTTATTCTCCCGCGTTAACGACGGTGCGCCAGCCCATGGAAGTGATGGGAACCATGGCGGCGACGATCGTGCTCGAGGCCATCAATGCCGGCCTGGACAAGAAGCCAACTCGAGCCATTCACCGGAGAATCGTTCCCGAATTGATCGTGCGCGAGTCAACCCGCAGCGTAAAGTAACGATTTCCCAGTCATTCCATGGAATGGCCTCAATTTTGCTTGACAGGTTTAGGAGACTCAAGCACTATTGATACGTTTTAATAAAGGGAATTAGCTGATTCTGGACGGTTGTATGGAGTGTCGCGTCGCGATTTTGGGTTGGGAGGCTGATCATGAATAGCAGAAATGCGATTGGCAAAACCGCACGGAATTTTCTTTGTGTTTGTATTCTCTTGCTCTGCGCGGGTTCTGCGGCGCTTGGCCAGGGCGGGAGGGGCAGCATCAGCGGCCTGGTCTCCGATCCTTCGGGGGCGATCCTCGGGGGCGCGAAAGTCACTGCACTCAACCATGCCACCGGAATTGCGCTGCACAGCGTTACGAGCCAGGCGGGCTTGTACAGCTTTGTGTCGCTGACCCCGGGCCTCTATGTGGTCACGGCCAGTCAAAAGGGCTTCGAAAACGTCGCTCAGGACAATGTGGTGGTATCCGTGGATCAAGCCACCACCGTGAATATCGGGTTGCGAGTCGGCAGCGTGACCGAGACAATTACGGTGTCGGAAACAAGCTCGCTGGTGGATACGAGCAACTCGACTGTAGGCCAGTTAATTGAGTCGGCGAACGTCGAGCGCTTCCCGACGCTCACCCGCAATATCTTTGATCTGATACAACTAAGCGCCGGCGTGACCCCGGCCAATGGATCGGCCAGCTCCGGCGATTCGGTGCAACTCCAAAACATATCGAGCGGACGCCCGGGAATCGATGTTTCGTCGTACACCATCAACGGCGCCATCCAAGGGTCTGTTTACTATATGCTCGACGGCAGCCCGCTGGGCGTTGCTGAAAACAATCTCGCCGCCGTTATCCCGGCCATGCAGATTCCCGAGGATGGCATAGACGAGTTCCGCGTCGAGACGCAGAACACTCCGGCCTCCTATCAAAGCGGGGGCGCGGGCGTCATCAGCCTGGTCAGCAAATCCGGCGGCGACCAGTTCCATGGCGATGCCATCTTGTATCTCCGCCCGGATGCCCTTTCCGCCAACGACTACTTCATCAAGCAAAACCAGCTTTTGGCCGGCACGCCCAACCAGCCCCTTGGCTTTCATCGCTACCAGGAAGGCGGCGCCATCGGCGGCCCTATCCTGCACAAGAAACTTTTCTTCTTTGCCGATTACGAAGCTACGCAACAGAAACTGGCTGATACTTCGAGCATGTTCACTGTTCCCACCACCGCGGAGCGGAACGGCGATTTTTCGGCCGATAATTACCCGATCTATAACCCGCTGGCTCCCGATGTCCTCGGAATGCGGCAAGAGTTTCCCACCCACAACGTAATTACCAGCTATCCCGGCCTCGCCCTCAATCCCACCGCGGTCACGTTTCTATCCATGATGCCGAAGTGCAACTACCCGAATCCAGCGACTTGCGATTCACAAGGGGACACACACCTGAACAACTTTCAACGTCCGGGTCTGGACCCCTTAACCGCGCAGAGATTCGACGTTCGATTCGATTACTACAAGAGCGAAAAGCAGCGCCTCTTCTCCCGCTTCTCTTTTGCCCGGCTGAGCCTCGCGGGGGTCAACGCCTTCGGCAACGATTGGGATCCGAACTATGCCCAGAACGTCACCAACGCGCGTAACTTCATCGTTGGGGACGACATCACCATCAACCCAACCACGGTCTTGCAGCTCCGCTATTCCTTTACGCGCCACTATGAAAGTCAGGGGGGCGATCCCCGGCAGAATGGCTTCGACATCACCAAGCTGGGATTCCCCGCATCGCTGGCCGCGGCGCAGGCATATAAGACCCTCCCCATCGTGTTTTTTAATGACGTGGGAGGCGGCGTCGGCGGTACCGCGAATTTCAATACCTTCGTCTATGCCAGCGAGAACCACGATGCCAGTGCGACTCTGACGAAGGTAGTGGGTAAGCACGAACTCAGCATGGGCGCGGAATATTTGAAGAGGTTCTTGAATGTGGGCCAACCGCCCGCACCCGCCGGGTGGTACTACTTCGATATCTCCGCTACCGATCAACAAACCTCTCCCGCCT
>JAYUJG010000253.1:0-3490 GCA_043765355.1 Acidobacteriaceae bacterium
CGGTTCCAGTTCCAGTTCTGGAGAAGCCGTTTCCGACGTTGACGTGATGCTGCGGGTGAAGACGGGCGACGAATCCGCCTTCGCTTATCTGGTACAGAAATATCGCCGCCCGATGGTCGGCTTCATGTACCGGTTGTGCCACAATCCTTCGACCGCCGAAGAACTGGCACAGGAAGTTTTTTTGCGCGTGTACCGGTCGCGCACGAGTTACGAACCGAGCGCCAAGTTCACGACCTGGCTCTATCGCATCGCGACCAACCTGGCCGTGAACAATGCGCGCGACACCAGGCACGAGCGTCCGGAAAAAACCGTGCGCCTCGATGAACCCGACCAGGAAACGGGCATGACTCCCGACCTGGCCGACGATTCGATCAACGCCGAAGAGCAGATTCTGAAGCGGGAACGGCTGGGCGCAATCCGGAACGTCGTGAACGCGCTCCCCGAACGCCAACGCGTCGCCGTCATCATGCACAAGTATCAGCAGATGGATTACCGCGAGATCGCCGGCGCTTTGAAGCTGAGCGAGTCCGCCACCAAGTCGTTGCTGTTCCGCGCCTACGAAACCTTGCGCGAGCAGCTCAAGGAATTCGTTTCGGGGAAGTAGAGGGAAGCAATATGAATTGCAATCAAATTCGCGAACTGTTGCCAGACTTGGCGCTTGCCGCTGGCCTGGATGCCGCAACAACGCAGCCGGAGGTCGGCCAGCACATCGCATCCTGTGCCGACTGCGCCACCCATCTGCACGACTTGCAGGCGACGATGGCGCTGCTCGACGAATGGCAGGCACCGGAACCGTCGCCGTATTTCGACACCCGCATGCAGGCGCGCCTCCGCGAAGTAATGACTGAAGAAATGGCGCAGCCCGCGGCGGGATGGCTGCAGTGGATGCACCGGCCAGCCTGGGTGATGTCGCTGGCGGCCGTGGTTTTTGCCGGAGCGCTAAGCATTGGAATTGGCGTTGGCGGAAAATCCTACATCGCTCAGATCGAAACCATCCCCACCGGACCTCCATCGCTCGGCCTTCCAGTGCAGCCCGGAACCGCCGTCGGCGACTTGCAGGCGCTCGAAAAGAACGACGCACTGTACGCCGATTTCGATGTGCTCGACGAGTTGCAGGTGCAAGACGATGTAACCGCGAATCCGTAGGCTTTGCGGAATCAAGACGAGAGGGCAACGAAAGAATGCTGGGACGGACGACCATCACGAACGGTGCGGCGGCGATACTGCTGATGCTGTCGGTCGCCGCGATGTTCGCCCCAGCGTGCGTCCCAGTGTACGCGCAGGTGGGTCATCCGCTTCCACCGCAACGTCCCGACGACCAATGGCACCGCTTTCAGAGGGATGGAGGACCGAGCCCAGCCCGCCCCAATTCACGGGCTCCACGGAATCAACCCGGCCACGCCGGCAACTGGCTGCGACGCTACAAAGATTTACCGCCGGGGGAACAGCGCCGCGATCTCGAACGCGATCCGCAGTTTCGCAGACTTCCTCCGCAACAACAGGCTCGGTTGCAGAGGCGGTTGCAGCATTTTTCCAGTCTGCCACCGCAGCAGCAGGAGCGCGTGCTCAACCGCATGGAAACCTGGGAGCACCTGACGCAAAACCAGAAGCAGCAGGCGCGCGAGCTCTTCAAGAATTTTAAGCAATTGCGGCCAGACCGTCGCCAGGCGGTGAACCGGGCAATCCGCGGCATGCGTGACCTGACGCCAGACCAACGCGAAAGCCTCATCAACTCGGATCAGTATAGAAATTCGTTTTCACCGCAAGAGCGGGGCCTGCTCGACGGAGCGTCCCGCTTGCCGCTCGCGCCCGGGGAAGGCCTGCAAGCGGGACCTCCCGAATAGCGGCGAACCCCCTAACTCAGACCAGATGGAACCAAGGTGATGACAAAGTGATCACGCCGGCTTCCGGTGATGGAAGAGGTTTTGATTCTTTGATTCTTTGATTCTTTGGAGCCTTTCTCAGCGGGCGGAACCAGAGCGGGGATTGACGGAAAACACGCCGAGCGCCAGACTGAAACGACATGGCAATGAAGAAGATTCGCGTGGGCATTCTCTTTGGCGGACGCAGCGGTGAACACGAAGTCTCGTTGCTGTCGGCGGCGTCGGTCGTAAATGCGATTGATACGACAAAATATGAAGTGGTTCCCATCGGGATCACGAAAGACGGGCGCTGGCTCACGGCTGAAAATGCGGAGAGATTGCTGAAGGGAGACGCGGGCGAGGGCGCCCGCGCCACACAGAGTGCACAACTTCGAGCGGGCGATCCCGAGGCTACGCCGGGAGCGGCAGTGCTGGCCTCGGGGGCATCGGTGGTGGTCCCTCCCGAACCGGCGCGCCGCGACGCTGGACTTACGCCGTTTCAAACCGATGCCACTTTGCGTCGCGCTTCCGACCGCGCGATTAACGTCGATGTGATTTTCCCCGTGCTCCACGGCACCTTCGGCGAAGACGGCACGATTCAAGGCCTCCTCGAACTGGCCGACATCGCCTATGTGGGCGCGGGTGTGCTCGGCTCGGCCGCGGGCATGGATAAAGACATCATGAAGTCTCTGTTCCGCGCGGCGGGATTACCCATCGTGAAACATGTCACTGTGCTGCGTAGCCAATTCGAACGAGAGCCGAAAAAAGTACAGAAGGTGGTCGAGAGCAAGCTGAAATATCCGGTGTTTGTAAAGCCGGCCAATCTAGGCTCGTCAGTAGGAATCTCGAAAGCACACGACCGCAAGGAACTTGGTCCGGCAATCGCCGAGGCCGCGAAGTTCGATCGCAAAATCGTGATCGAAGAGGGCGTCGGTGGCAAGAAAAATAAGGCGCGCGAGATCGAGTGCGCCGTGCTGGGCAACGACGATCCTCAGGCGTCCATCGCGGGAGAAATCATTCCGTGGAAAGAGTTCTACGACTACGACGCGAAATATCTGAGTGAAGGCTCCGAAGCGGTGATCCCCGCAAAATTGACGAAAACAGAAATGAAGAATGTGCAGCGACTGGCGATTGCGGCTTTCCAATCCGTCGACTGCACGGGTCTGGCGCGCGTCGATTTTCTGATGGATCCAAAGTCCCGCAAAATGTTCGTCAACGAGATCAACACCATGCCCGGATTTACCGCGATCAGCATGTATCCGAAGATGTGGACGGCATCGGGAGTGGCGTATCCCGAATTGATTGACCGGCTGATCCGGTTGGGGATCGAGCGGCACGAGGACAAGAAGCGGAATCGGTATAGCCGGTGAGGATAAAAATAGTGTCTCTTGCCCTGTGCTCCTCGGTGCCCCCTGTGGTTAAGCCGTTGATCTTTCTCTGCACTCTCAGCGTCTCGGCGGTGAAATCTCCTTGACAGACCACCCGGTCGGTAATACTATCTCGTTCAAGTTTGCTCTTCATTGAGCATTCTGGAATTTCATGCAGAGTGGCTGAGGGACGAGCCCTAGGACGCCACGGCAACCGGATCGGGATCATCTATCCTGATCGCAGGTGCCAACTCTCGCCCG
>JAYUJG010000254.1:0-5572 GCA_043765355.1 Acidobacteriaceae bacterium
GTCTACTGGATTGCCTGGGCGGCGATCTGGTTCATGGTTCTGCTTTCGCTGGTTTCCGCGTTCGACTACTTTGTTGCTTTCTGGTCGCGCATCGACCGCAAGTCGGAGAAGCGCCGCCGCCGTTCCTTCGTCCTTGCCCGCCGGAGAAAGCGCGATGTCCAGGCAGTTTGAAAAAACGGCTGCGGATTTGAGCGCCGGCGAAGTTGCTCCCGTCCCGCCATCCCCGGAATTTTCTCTCGAGCAACGGCGAACCCTGCTCCGCATCGCGCACCAGGCGATTCTCGCTGCGCTCGATCGGCGGCCGATTTCCGAAGCAGCACCCCCTCATGGGCTCTCCGAGCCACGAGCAGTCTTCACCACTCTTTATCTTCAGGGTCAGCTGCGGGGATGCGTCGGCTATGCCATGCCCATCGCGCCCCTGTATCGCGCCGTCGCCGAAACAGCGCGCGCCGCCGCCTTCGACGATTCCCGTTTCGTGCCGGTGACCAAAGCCGAAGGGCCTGAGTTAAAGATTTCTCTGAGCGTGCTCTCTCGACTGTTCGCGATTCGCCCCGAGGCCGTGCAGGTTGGCCGCCACGGTTTGGTCATCTCGCAGGGGGCGCGCCGCGGGTTGCTGTTGCCGCAGGTGCCGGTGGAACATGGCTGGGACCGCGTAGAGTTTCTGCAGCAGACCTGCCGCAAGGCGGGATTGGCGGTGGACGCGTGGCGCACGGACACGATCCTTGAGGCGTTTACTGCCGAGGTGTTTGGCGACGACGAGGGTGCGTCATGAAATGAAAAGCCGCGCCCCAGAAAGAACGGGAAGGGCACGACTTCAGTCGTGCCATAAATCTGCCCACGAGCCCGGCTTCAGCCGCTGGGGTGAGATCTAAACCCGCGCGCCTCCGACCAAGCACAAGTCGTGCTGTTCTGCCTTCTTGCGGTTTGCAGTCTGCGTGGGATGGAATGGGCAAAAAGAAAAGGGGAGATTTTTTCTCCCCTTGTTGTCGCAGGTCGGATTTTGGATTTGGGTTACGGCTGTTCGTCCATCTCGACTGTGTCGCCGGCGTAGACATCTTCCAGCGCGAAGACGACCATGGCGGACGATGAAGTCGGGGTGACGTTCAGAACCACCAATTCTCCCACGGCTCGCCGCGGCAGATCGCCCACGTGAATGTTCGCGCCTTTGGTCCGGGTGAAGCGATTCGCTTCATACGCCGGCGGGCGCATCTGGGTGTCTTCTGAAGTGTGGGCTTTGAACGAGAGCGAGTCCACTGGATCGCGCAGGGTGGCGGCGTAGGAGCGCACAACACGGAAATAGTCCCCCACTTTTACTCCCTGATTCGAGCCCAGATTCAGGTAGAGCTTCATCCCGGTGCCAAGTTCGCTGTCAAAATCTTTGCCCAGGACGATGCGTCCGCTGAGTTTGCTATTGGCTGGGGCGAACCGGTCGAAGTGGCCGGGAACGTGAAACACAACCGGCTGCTTTTCCACGAAGGGCACGGCGACGTCGCCGGGATTGATCGGATCGCAGCTAAACTCCACCTGAGCGATGGCGCTGTGGCTGCGGGTATCGACAATCCGAACGCGCCCGATCTCCCCGTAGGGCCGACCCACGGATGCCAGCATTTTCCGCTGTCCCGCATAGATTTCGTATTCGTTCACGTCGCGGATTTCACGGACGATCGAATACAGCTGTCCCGCCTGATATCCGCTGCCCGCCAGGTACACCAATTGGCCGTTGCCGAACTTGGTCGAGGACGGCGTGTCCAGGCCTCCGTTAACGTAGTTCGCGTCGGGAACCCGGTCTTTGGTTAGAAACCCGGCGCAGTAGATGTCCGCCGATGTCGGCGTCTGGTAACGGACGAAGGGCACGTTGACCGCCGTGTTGATGATGCCCGACGAATCCGGCGAACTCGCCGTCGTCAATTGCTGGGCCAGCGCAAAGGTCGCCGACAGCACTAAGAGCAATAACAATCCTGTTTTCTTCATGTTACCTCCGACTCCCATCCGCTTCGGGCTGCCTCGGCTATCTCTCTCGAAAGACAAGGGTTACAGCCGAAAAGTAACAAGCTATGGGGTGCCGGTCAAGGTTACGAGGGTGTTTAGCCCTTTTGCCCCAAAAGGGCCTCCTTGGCGATTACGGAATCCTTAATAGTTGCATCTGCGGCTTTACCCTTGTAATATCGCGCCGTCGTTGAAAACAAATGGCCTTGGCTTTGTCTGCTACTCTCGCGCCCCGTTTCTTGCCCATGCGCCTGCCCAAGGTCTGTCTGGCGTTGAGCGGCGACACCGTCGACGACATGCTTGCCGCGGCGGAATCCATGGCTCGCGATAACCCCTTCATGGAGTTCCGGTTGGACTACCTGAAGCAGCCTCTAGCCGCCCTTTCCAAGATCCATAAATTCCTCGAGACCAACCAGTTCGTCACCGCCATCGGCACCTGCCGCCGTGCCGACAATGGCGGCAAATTCAAGGGATCGCTGGCTTCCGAATTAGAAGTGCTCACCAAAGCACACGCCGCAGGCTGTCAGTTGGTCGATCTGGAACTGCAGAGCGCGCTCAAAGCCAAGCCCGAGGCGATTGCCCGGCTGCGCAGCCGCGCCGGACTCATCTTGTCGTTCCATGATTTTCGCGCCACTCGCAACCTCGATGACACGCTCGAGAAGATGCTGAAGATCCCCGCCGACTACTACAAGGTCGTCGGCACCGCGACTACGCTCTTCGACAACGTGACCATGATGAAGTTCCTGCAAACGCGCAGCGACAAACATGGGCTCATCGGAATCTGCATGGGAGAGCAAGGAATCATCAGCCGCGTGCTGAGCGTGCGCGCCGGCAGCGTTTTCACTTTCGGGGCAATCAGCTCCGATCTCAAGACTGCTCCCGGCCAGGTCAGCTCGCGCGATCTGCGGAGCATTTACCGCATCGAGCAAGTGGATGCGGCGACTAGAGTTTACGGAGTCGCGGGCGATCCGGTGGAGCATTCGCTGTCGCCGATCATCATGAATACCGCGATGCGGCGTGAGAACGTAAATAGCGTTTATGTGCCGCTCCACGCCAAGACGCTGAAGGACCTGCTGCACTGCGTGCGCGACATTCCCTTGCACGGACTCAGCGTCACGATGCCCTACAAGCAGGCGATTCTGCCACATCTCGACAACACCGACGCACACACAACCAAGATCGGTGCCTGCAATACCGTCGTCCGCGGGCAGGACGGCAAGCTCTACGGCTTCAACACCGACGTTGCCGGCGTGCTGCGTCCCTTGGAGCAGCGGATCACGGTCGATGGCGCGAAAGTTCTCGTGCTCGGCGCCGGAGGCGCGGCACGTGCCGCCGTCTTCGGGCTAAAAGAACGCGGCGCCGAAGTCTGGGTGATGAATCGCACCTCGGCCACGGGGCAAAAACTGGCGCGGCAGGCGAAAGCGCACAGCATCAAACGCGCCGACCTGCACAAGGTTGCGTTCGATGTCATCATCAACGCCACTCCGCTGGGAATGGGGAACATTAAAGACTGCCCGCTCAAAGACGACGAGATTCAAGCGAAAGTTGTCTTCGACATGGTGTACGACCCGGTTGAGACGCACCTGCTGCGTGTGGCGCGCGCCAAGGGAATCGCCGTGATCCCCGGAGTCGAAATGTTTGTGCAACAGGCGGCCCGGCAATTTGAAATCTGGACCGGTAAGCCGGCGCCCGCAGGCGACATGCTGCGCGCCGTTACGATTGCACTGCAGGAACGGGCGGCGGCGAAGCAGCAGAAGGCCTGAGCGCGGGGCTTGCCATGGGTGGCGTCTACTTCCAGGTTATCGCCCAAACAAACCGGCGAGAACCTGGGGCATCTGGCTGTTCCACACACTGAGATACCGCAACCCATCACCAAATCCGCACGCGATTTTCGGGCTTCAAATACAGCTTGTCCCTGGGCGTGACCTCGTAGGCCTTGTACCAATCATCGACATTCCGCACCGAATCGCTTCGATTTTCTCCCGGCGGATGAGTGTCGGTTGCGATCTGCTTGCGCAATGCGGTGTCGCTCTGGACCTTCCGCCATCGCTGGGCGAAGGCCAGGAAAAAGCGCTGTTCACCACTCAGCCCACCGATCACAACATCGTTCTTGCCTTGCAGTGACAGGATGTAGGCGTCATGCGCCACCAGCAGCCCCGCCTGGTCGGCGATGCTCTCAGTAAGGACCTGCTTACCGTTAACGCAAACATCGGCAACCGGACAGTAGCTGTTAAATTGCGCTACTAGCTTCGCCGCAGCAGTGTGGTACCGGGCGCGATCCTCCGCAGTCCACCAATCGCCGAGCCTGCCTTGAGCGTCGTAAATGTTGCCCAGTTCGTCGAAGCTGTGGCTGATCTCGTGAGCCATGCCGGCGCCAGCAGATCCGTAATTCGAGGCCGCGTCGCCCTGGTAGTCGAAATATGGCGGCTGCAAAATGCCGGCCGAGAAAAATTCGGCGTTCGGACTGAACATGATGACCGCGCCGGGTATCTGCGGATTGATCGGCCACTCGATTGGATCGACCGGCTGTTTTAGCTTGGCCAGATTGCGCGAACGCAGGAAGGCTTCCGCTCGCCGCATGTTTCCGAAAGCATCGCCACGCACGATATCGAGCGTCGAATAGTCGATCCATGTATCGGGGTACCCGATGCCGATCTCAAACGCGGCCAGCTTTGCTAACGCCTTTTTCTTCGTCTCCGGCGACATCCAACTGAGATTGGAAATTCGGGCGCGATAGGCGGTGATCAGGTCGCCCGCCATGGACTTCGCTTTAGCCTTAGCTTCAGGCGGGAAATAATGTTGCGTGTAGAGTTGGCCGACCGCCTGGCCCAGTGCGCCGTTGGTGGCGGCGATGGCGGCCGTTTCGCGGTCGGGCGCTTGTTCGGACGCGACCGCCTTCGGCAGCACGCTGGCGTAGTGTTCGATCAGGTGAAGCCTGAGGTAGTCCTTCCACAGCTCGACGCTTTCGCTGGCCACCAGGGCGGAGACTCCGGTCACAGCCGACGGTTGCCAAACGATGAAATCGGATTGCTGCGCAAGTCCGGCGGATTTGAAATAAGCGTCCCAGTCGATGCCCGGTGCCTTGACGGAAAAATCGCCGCGCTTCCATGAATTGTTCTGCTTGAAGACGTCCGCCGTATCGGCGTCTGGCGCGAAGGCTTGCGCCATTCGGATCTCAAGCGCCAAAATACGCGCTGCCTTAGTCTCGGAATCCGCATCCCCCACCAGCTTCAGCACCGCCGCAATTTGCGCCTGATACTGAGCGCGTGACTCGGCCATTTTGGGCGACGGGTCGAGATAGTTGTCGCGATCAAGCATTCCCAGACCGCCCTGCCAAAAGTGAACAACATTGTGCGCTGCGTCTTCAAATCCCTGGTTGATCCACAAACCGAAAATATGGTCGGAGTTTGAAATGAGACCATCAACCTCGCTATTCAAAGTGGTACCGAGATAGGACGACAGCGACGCCTTATTTGTGATCGCTGCAATCTCGGCCATTTCGTCGGCTAGCGGTGTCAGCTTCTTGGCCTCGATACCGTCTTCGTCCATCAAGCTGGCGTAGTAGTCGCCAACTTTCCGTGCGACG
>JAYUJG010000255.1:0-7677 GCA_043765355.1 Acidobacteriaceae bacterium
CGCTGCCGGCAGCGCCGCTCAACATCTCCGGCGTCAATTTCTCCGAACCCGGCTCACGGTTGAGCACGGCGAGCATGGCCGACGCATCCAGCACAATCCTATTCACGCTTGGCTGCCTCGCGCCGTTCGGCGATCAGCTCGTCTGCCAGCGATACACCCGGTTTTACGTAGCGCCGAATGCGGCGCTGCGCGCGCTCTAGACGGCGCTTCATCGTCGTGATCCGTAGTTCGTCGGCTTCCAGCCGCAGAAAGATTTCGTCTCCTGCCTTGATTCCGAGCGCCTTGCGATAGGAAGCCGGGATGACGACACGCCCGTTTTCGTTGACTCGCATACGGGTCTCCGTTTCCATTGTCACATCTCCACGAATATGACAAGTTTACTTCATAATGTCATTCCATGCAAACAATGACTCGGAAGACAACGACTGGGCACCGAAGATTGGATCTCGCCTCGGGCGCTAAGGCGCGGACACATTTTCACCGCCTTAAGCCTTGCTCTGGGCATGGCGAAGCCGAGTCTATTCCCGCCCCTGCTCCCGGTCAAAGCGCTGAGCTTGTCCAAAAGGAAAAACGCATCCCAGGAGGTTGAAGCACATCCTGGGCGCTAACGCGCGGCTTGATCGGCACGCCTGCGAGCTGCAAACCTTTGGACCCGGTCACCAGACTAGCGGCTAGGGAACACCCCCTAACAGCCGAGCGACCGCCGCGCCTTGGAAAAATCGCCGGTCTGGCTTCTCCAGTTGCTGGACAGGGTTCCGATGGACCAGAACAGGGCAAAGATCAGAAGCAGCTTGCTGCCTGGAACTGCCGCCCTCCAGGCGTAAAGTGCGCCGAGCGTTGGTATCGCTGCCGAAGACGCTACTCCCGCGGACCACATGATCGCCTTGGCCACGGGTCTGGCTTTCCGTATTGAGTCTTTCTCGGTCCTCACGCCGAAAAAAGGTAGATGTTCGAAGATCCATCGCAGGCCCCGCGGGTAGCCTCCGGGATTGCCGGTTCCTCCGATCGTGTAGTACGCGAAGCTGATTCCCAGCAGGCGTCCTACGGCCCAATGCGCGATGCCATGGCAGAAGAAATAGAGAAGAACCCACGCGGCTAGCATGGTGGCGATGGCGGCAGGTTTCGAAGTGGCGGATCTGGCGATGGACAGGAGTACACCGGCTGCAGCTAGTCCGGCGACCTGCACGGTGTTTCCGGAGAGGATCGAGAGCTTTACAAAAACGCTCTTTGGCGGAATTGGAGTTTCGGAACTCACATGCGCCTCGCTTGCGAAAGCTTGGTATGGGTTGCGACAAAAAGGCTTTGACCACAGGGTACACGGGCGTGCACGGAGGAACCCTGGCGCTTATTCAGAATATCTCTTACTCGATTTTACTAGAACGTGTTTCATAAATCGGTTTTGGGTAAGAACACGGCTTCAGCCGTGCCGATCAGCGTCTTTAGAAATGCGGGCTTTAGCCCCCGAGGGATGCGCTTTCCAAGCTGAGGGGCATTGATGAAACGCGCTGCTAGATCAATTTCATCTGCTTCGGCTCGGCGGTGGTGATGCGCACACGCTCCACGCGGCGGTCAGTTGAGTCGAGGACTTCGAATCGCAGTCCTTCGTCTTCAATGACTTCGCCTTTTTGTGGAATGCGTCCGGCGATTTCGCTGACCAAGCCGGCAATCGTCGAGGACTCGTGGCCTTCGGGGCGCAGGCCAAAGAGTTCGTCGAGGCGGTCCACGTCCATATTGCCGGGGACGACGTAGGAGTGGTCGCTTTCCTGCACGACTTGCGCTTTCTCGTGCTCGTCGCCAATTTCGCCCACGATTTCTTCAACCAGGTCTTCGATGGTCACGAGGCCAGCTACTCCTCCGTATTCGTCGACGACCACCGCCATGCGGATGTTACTGCGCTGCATTTCGCGCAAAAGGTCACTTACTAACTTGCTTTCCGGAACGAAGTGGACGTCCTTTCTCATCAACGTTGCGACGGTGCGATTGCGAGCCTCGGAGTCGGGAACTTGCAGTACGTCCTGAGTATGCAGAATGCCTTTGATATTGTGGATCGAACCGTCGTATACAGGGACGCGCGAGAAGGGCTTCACTCGTAGTAGTTCGACGATCTGTTCGACGGAATAGTCGGTGGGAACGGCGACGATCTCGGGCCGCGGCTTCATGGCTTCGCGAACGGTTTTGCCGCTGAACTCCACGACCGACTGGATGAGGTCGCGATCGCCTTCCTGGATGATGCCTTCTTCCTGTCCGGCTTCGATCAGAGCGTCGACGGCTTCGGAGGAAGTTTCTGGCGTCGCGTCCGCGTGCTCGCGTGTCAGCGCGGCTACCGATTGGCAGAAACCCAGGACCAGCGTGATGGGCAGCACGAGGTAAATCAGCATGCGCAAAAGCAACGTCCAGTGGCCGAGCCAGCGTCCCTGAGTTCGCGAGAAAAAGACGAATGGGAGCAGTCGGTTGAAGACGATGATGATCAAGACCAGGCTCAGGGTGGCTTCGAGGACTTCGTAGATGCTCCAGGCGCGATCGCGAAACACGGTGAAGCCGACGACCATCGCAATCGCGGCGGTGACTAACTGGGTCAGAATCGCCATGGAGAGTGCAGCTCGCTCGCGCAGCATTCCGAGGCGCGGTTCGACGATCTGTTCAAACGCGTCGATATTGTCCTGAAAATCGCGGGAAAGGAATTTGCCGATCTCCTGATAGAGACGGTCGACATAAGAGACCAGCGTCAGCAGGCCGAACAGGAGCGCGAGGGCGATGCTGGCGCCGATCATGGTTATTGCTTCCTCTTGGCGACGGCTGTTCTTTCAATCGTAGTTCGTTCGATCGTTGTTCGCTTCGTTGTTCGTTCGATGAGACCGGGCGGAAGGCGGAGCTCTGCACGCAGCTGTTTTTCGCGCCTGGCCATCAGTCCATTGTCGCACTCGTGATCGTACCCGCGCAGGTGGAGCAGTCCGTGCAACACGAGAATTTTGACTTCGTAGGCGGGGGAATGTACCAGTTCGCGCGCATTCTTGGCGGCGATTTCGGCGGAAATGGCGATTTCTCCGGCGAACTGTTTTCGACGGCCGGGCTCAGAGGGAAAGGAAAGGACGTCGGTGGGCTTGTCTTTGCCGCGGAAACGGCGGTTCAGGGATTTCATTTCGGCGCTCGAAGTCAGCAGCACGTTGACTGCGCCTTTTAATCGCGCTGCTTGACGGGCGCGCGCCACGAAGCGGTCGAGGGCCAGCTCGGTCAGATCGGCTACGCGCTTTTGGAAGATGACCACGTTAGGTGCCCAGCCCCTAAAGGGGCGTTGATTCCCGATGGTTGTCGGTATCGCTAAAGCGTTACCCTGATCCGAGTCGCCTGTGTGGCGCGGGCACCCTCGCCCGCGTAAGCGTGCGGCATAGCAACTTCAGTCGGAGCACAGTACCGGCGTTCTACAAACGAAGCAAAAGCAACCGCCAGAGCAACGACAACCGCAACCGCCGCGGACAACAGTGTCCGCGCCACACGGGCTTTAGTTGCGCAGGCGCGGCTCTTCGGGACGCAGCGCCGCTACGGGCTTTGGCTCGAGCAGCGACAGTTGCTGCTCCGCCAGTTTTGTCTTGTGCTCGTCGTAGGCGCGGATGATTCTTTGCACCAGATGATGTCGCACGACGTCGCTTTCGTCGAAATGCACGAACGCGAGTCCGTTGACGCCTTGCAGAATATCGACGGCCTCGATCAAGCCGCTGCGGCGGGCGTTCGGCAAGTCGATTTGGGTAACGTCGCCGGTGATCACGGCTTTCGAACCAAATCCCAAGCGGGTGACGAACATCTTCATCTGCTCGGAGGTGGTGTTCTGGGCTTCGTCGAGGATGACGAACGAATCGTTCAGGGTGCGTCCGCGCATGAAGGCGATGGGCGCGATCTCGATGACATTTTTTTCCAGATAGCGCTCGACCCGTTCGGGCTCGAGCATGTCGAAGAGAGCGTCGTATAAAGGACGCAAGTACGGATCGATCTTTTCCTGCAAGGTGCCGGGGAGAAAGCCGAGACGTTCGCCCGCCTCAACTGCGGGACGCGCCAGAATAATGCGGTTGACTTGTTTATTGAGCAGCGCGGAGATGGCCATGGCCACAGCGAGATACGTCTTGCCGGTGCCGGCGGGGCCTACGCCAAAAACCATGTCGGAATGCTCGATGGCTTCGAGGTAACGGCGCTGGTTGGGGCTTTTGGGCTGGACGGTGCGCCGACCGAAAGAGCGCTGGCGTCCGGCTTCGGCGAGGCCGCGCAGAGTTGCGTTGGCGTCGGTGACCACCACGCGCAACATGCTGCCGAGATCGCCGTTCACGAATTGGTGGCCCGCTTTTCGCAGGTGCTCGTAGTCGGCGAATAGCTGTTCGGCTCGGGCCACGTCGCGAGGAGCGCCTTCGAGCTCGATGTGGTCGGAACGCAGATCGATGTTGATGTTGAGGCCGTCCTCGAGCACATGGAGATTTTCATCGCGGGTGCCGAACAGGGCTTCGATATTAGGGCTAAGTGCGATATTTTTTTTCATGCATTTTGATGATGTGACGTGGCGCCGCCTCCAGCAGCTTGGACAGGGATCACTCTTGCATGTAGCGAAACGATGTAGCGAAGCGGGATTCGTTGTCCCGAAATCGTTCTCGCCGAATTCGGGCATAGATCGACCGGCGTTTTTGGCACGCAAAAAGCTATGTGAGGAAGTGGACCGAACGGATTGCGCACCCCAGCTACGGGGCGGATGACAACCATTGGGTAAAGCCTAGCGCGGGCGGGGGTGGGAGTCAAATGGGAGGCAGTCCAGGCAGCGGAACCGATCGCGCATTTCCAAGACTAAGCGGGAACGGCCAGGGTATCTCGTGAGGGGCGTTGCAGCGGTTGGCGATTGCTTTCTCGAGCGGCGTAGAACTTGTAGTCGGCTCTTCTCAACAGTTCTCCGATCAGGTCGTGATGCTCGGTCACTTCGCAAAAAATGAGCGGCCGAGCCTGCAATGCCTTACGTGCCCCATTCAAGACCGCATATTCCATCCCCTCGACATCTATTTTTAGAAGTTGCGGGGCCGCGAAGTGATCAAGCATCCAGTCTAGAGTCACCGTAGCCACGGTCTGTGCGGAGCCGCTTCCCTCTCAGCGAGTTTGAGGCTCGTCCATGCTCGGAAAGGTACAGTTTGGAAACTCCCTGACGGTCGGACACGGCAGCGGGGAATACGGTTACCGGCAACTGGTTGAGCAGAGCCGAGCGTTGCAGCAAATTCGCCGGCCAAGTGTCGGCTTCGACCGCCACAACCTGAGCTCCCAGAGAAGCCGCTGCGAAGGAAAACAATCCGACGTTTGCTCCAATGTCCCATACGTTCATTCCCGGGCGCACCAATTCACGAGCCATGGAAAGCAGGAAGGCATCGACACTCGATATGTCCCGTCGCCAGTATCCCAGCGCCGAGTCGGGCGAAACGAACAGAGGAGTGCGGGCAAATTCTCGCGGAAGGCGCCGCCGTAGCACGCCACCACGGCTCAGAGTCCTCAACAATCGTCGAATCACAAGGGGCCGAGTATATCAAAACAAGCGGATTGCGATCGTAAGCGCGGGATTGCCCGGGAATTGCGTAACGACCGGGTCGGCGGTACGGAATTCTGGCGGCGATCGCACGATGATGAGCACAGTTTCGTGTACTCGGCGATCGATCAATGGGAGGCGGAATGTCTTCGGGTTTCTTGACCGCCCCATCCCCCCCAGAAGCAAAATAGCTGGAAGTAACCCCAGTGATGTTCAAGATTACTGTCGAAGTCAGCGATTACACTCACGGGCTGGGCTTGGCCTGGCGGATCCGGCGGAGCCTTCCAGCTATTCATTTTCACCCTTGGTTTCCTGCGCACTCGCCCACACCGCCCGGTGCCGTGCCCAATCGCGAAGCTGAGCGATTTCTTCGGCGCGCGTGACCGACAGTGCCACGGTAGACGACAGCGCTGTGAGCAGGTCGTCAGTTCTCAGTTCCTGCTTTTGCGCAAACGCCGCATAGAGTGCGGTTTGCACGGCGGATTCGATTTCCGCGCCAGAAAAACCTTTGGCTGCGGCTGCTACTCGATCCAAGTCGAAGTCGGCGGGCTTGCGTTTGCGTTTTGTCAGCTGGATCGCAAATATCTGTTTTCGTTCCGCCGCGCTGGGCAGATCCACGAAGAAGAGCTCATCGAAGCGTCCCTTGCGAATCAACTCCGGCGGCAGGACCGATACGTTGTTGCAGGTGGCGGCTACGAACACGGGCGCTTTTCGCTCCTGCATCCAGGTCAGGAACGACGCCAGCAGGCGAGCCGAAACACCGGCGTCGGCGGAGGCGGAATCGGCACCGCTTCCGGCAAAGACTTTCTCCAGCTCGTCGATCCACAGGACGCAGGGAGCCAGGCCTTCGGCTACTTTGAATACTTTCTGGATGCGCTTTTCCGTCTCTCCGATGAATTTGTCGTAAACGGCGGCGGTGTCGAATTTCACCAGCGGCAGTTTCCATTCTCCGGCTACTGCTCTAGCGCAGAGACTCTTGCCACAGCCTTGCACTCCTAGGAGGATGACGCCTTTCGGCGGATCGAGGCCGAATTGGCGGGCGCCTTCCTCCCAGGCTCCGCAGCGCTGCGCCAGCCATTGCTTCAGATTCTCCAGGCCACCTACACTTGCCATGTCGTCGGTGGCATCGACGAACTCCAGCATCGCGGAGCGTTTCAGTAAAGCTTTTTTTGCGTCGAGAACGTCGGTGACGCAATCGGGCGCGAGGGCCAGACGTCCGACTACGGCTTGGGAGATGGCGCGTTCGGCGGCTTCTTCGGTCAGGCCCCGCAGGTTGCCGGCCATGGCGTCTACTCCGGCAGCGTCGAGTTGCAGCTTGAGCGTGTGGTTGGCGGACAGGCGCGTATAGGTTTCGCGGATGATCTCGCGCAGGCGGTCGCGATCAGGCAGCGGCAGGTCAAGAAATTCGACCAGACTCACCAGCTCCGGCGGCATTTCGATGGCAGGCGCAGTGAGGATCAGAGTTCTTCGATTGGCGGAAAACTTCTGCCCTACATCGCGCAGGCGGCGCACAACGACTGGGTTCTCCATGTGGCGGTGGAAGTCTTTCAGGACGAAGACGGCTTCGATGGTCATGCTTTCCAGATTTGCCAGGGCCTGCACTGGGTCAGCAGTGTTGTACATGGCCGTCTTCGGGGCGGCAGCGGAGTCGGAAACGTCGGAGTGGAGCCGGGGGTCTGGTCCGCCTTGACCGGGGCGGAGCCCCGGCACCACACCACCTCCGTAACGAACCAGGCCGTCGGCGATGGTCCACTCGAAAACCGCGAGACTCAGCTCCGAACACGCCTCGCGAACCAGCACCATGGCGCGCATTTCTTCGACCGTTTCCATGATGACAATGGGGGTCGAGGAGTTGATGAGAACCTTCAGGCGGTCGATCGGCGTGGGCGGTGAAGTTGCCGGCGAATTCATATCTATTTGACCCGAAGCGACTTGCTCCCGTAGAATACAGCTTCGGTTCCCACCGGATATCCTCCTAGTGCAATCTAGGACAACGAAGGTAATCAAGCGACATGGCAAATCATTTTTCGGCGCTTAAACGCGCCCGTCAGACCGAGAAACGCACCGCCCGCAACCGGGCCAACACTTCGACCCTGCGCACCGCCCTGCGCACGCTCCGCGAGAGCCTGGAAAAG
>JAYUJG010000256.1:0-2460 GCA_043765355.1 Acidobacteriaceae bacterium
GGCTCCGAAAAGTCGACATCAAGCAGCGATTCAGGAGTCGAGAACTCAAAAATCCGGCCATTCTGGAAAATGCGATTGAACCCGCGCTTTCGCAGATCAAACAGTCGCTCCTTGATGGCGTCGGAGGGCAACTTGGAGTCAATCGACGTTTTCTTTCCGCGCGGCTTCTTCGCACCCTTCTCCGGCAGCGCCGGTGCACGACTCTCAATTGGAAAGAACACGTTGAGACGCGTCCCCTCGCCCAGGGCCAGCAGGCGATCGGCGACTTCGTCGACGGTATCTTTCTTCACTTCAACGCCGCAAAGCAAACAGTAGGTTCGTCCAACGCGGGCAAAGAGAAGGCGCAAATAATCGAAAATCTCGGTGGCAGTAGCAACGGTCGAGCGCGGATTGCGGGTGGAGTTTTTCTGCTTGATAGCCACGGCAGGTGCGATGCCGTCAATCAAATCAACATCCGGCTTTTCTATCCGTTCCAGAAACTGACGCGCATAGGCCGACAGCGACTCGACGTAGCGCCGCTGCCCTTCGGCATAGATCGTGTCGAAGGCAAGCGAGGATTTCCCCGAACCGGAAACGCCCGTGACCACGGTCAGAGCGTTGTGCTCGATCTCAAAATCAATATTCTTGAGGTTGTGAACCCGGGCCCCACGCACCACAATGCTTTCAGTCGACATCTTCCCCTGACACTACGGATGGATCAAACGCGCCACCGAATCCTTCTATTGTAAATCGTCCAGACCATGCGCGACCGCCGCGGGACATTGTAGAGACGCGGCTAGCCGCGTCTCCGCGTGCAGCGCCACAAACGTCGAGAGAACGCAACGCGACAATGTCGAGAGAAAATAATCAGGCCCGAGCAGAATAGCGGGCTCCCAGCCGGGCCTGCAGCACCCTGCTATCGCGCCGACTCAAGCGAAGCCTGGTTCCATCGTCGAGAAGCACGCTGTGTCCCCCATCCTCGGTGAGTTGAATGCCTCGGACGCGCCAAACCAGATCGATGCAATCCAGAACCATCGCGGAGATTGGGAGCCGATGCGCGTCGCTTCCATAGACAGAATCGTATGCCAAGGGAGCCAGGATTTGCGAAAAATGCAGCGAATCGCCCGCGCCGTGCAGTGACCGCTCTGGTAATTCAGGGAATCCTGCGGGATACTACGTCTATGTTCACCACAGCGAAAACCCTGCTACTCGGCGTGGTCGTTCTATTGTGCTCGGCCGCAGTGCTGCAAAGCGCAGTACCAGCTTCAGGTCCGCAATACACCGGCGACGGTCAGCTCAGGTTGCCCGAGAACTACCGCGAATGGGTCTACCTGACCACCGGATTTGACATGAGTTACAGCCCAAACATGCAGATGGGCCACCATATGTTCGACAACGTGTTTGTAAATCCCGAAGCGTACAAGGCGTTCGTGGAGACCGGCACCTGGCCTGACAAGACGATCATGGTGCTCGAAGCGCGCGGCGCGCAGAGCAAAGGCTCGATTAACAAGGCCGGCAACTATCAGGACGAAGTCATGGCGCGGGAGGTGCACATCAAAGACGAAGCGCACTTCCCGGGAAAGTGGGCTTTCTTTGGCTTCGACGACGGCAAAACCGCGAGGATGATTCCAACCTCGGCCGATTGCTATACCTGCCACGCCGCCCACGCAGCTGTGGATACGACGTTTGTCCAGTTCTATCCAACATTGTTGCCGATCGCAAAAGCCAAGGGAACGCTGTCGGCGTCCTATCAAAAGGAAGCGGGACAGGAAAAGAAATAAGACCCGGTAGAGACGCGGCTTGCCGCGTCTCAGGGGTGCGGTGCCGAAGGTTTGAAGGAAGGGCCGTTAGCGCAGGGAAGCAGCAACCGATTTCTGATACTCGCGCGCCTTAGCGACGGCCGCGCGCTCGTCCACGGTCAGCAGCTTGTGGTCGCGCATCACCACGCGGCCGCCGATCATGACTGTTTCGACGTCGCTGCCTTTCAGCGAATAAGCGATCTGCGGGTAGACGTCATACATCGGGACGGCATTCGGCGCGTCGAGGCTGATCAGGATCAAGTCCGCCTTTTTCCCTTTTTCGAGCGACCCAATTTCCTTCTCCATGTGCAACGCCCGCGCGCCGTCGATGGTTGCCATTTCCACCACCGCGAGCGCATTCAACGCCAGCGGGCTCATTTTTGTAATCTTTGCAAGCTTCGCCGCCAGATCGATCTCTTCCATCAGGTCGAGGTCGTTGTTGCTGCCCGCCGGCCCATCGGTGCCAAGGCCGACGGCGATGCCCGCCGCGCGCATCTCCGCCACAGGAGAAACTCCGCTGGCAATCATCATGTTGCTGGATGGGTTATGCACGCAGCCCACGTTGCGCTGCGCCAGAATCTTGCGGTCGGCTTCATCAACAAAAATGCAGTGCGCGGAAACTACATCGGGTCCGAGCACTCCGATCTTGTCGAGATATTGCACCGGCGACATCCCGTTCTGC
>JAYUJG010000257.1:0-5328 GCA_043765355.1 Acidobacteriaceae bacterium
CAGCCGCCGGGATCTGGCTGCGTCCCGGGCGCACATTGCGCAGCTGCGGTGGGACTAGCGTCGTCCCCGCGATGTTGTTGAACGGCACCGTCGCCGCGAACGTAGGCAGGTTGTGCGCGCGTACCTTGGTGACGGCTTCGAATCCGGAAGCGAGCTTGATGAGCGTAGGCTCGCTGAAGGCCGTTCCGAAAAAGCTGACACCCATCGGAACGCCGAAAGCCATGCCCGCCGGCACCTGAATGATGGGATAACCCTCCGCGGCTGCCAGACTCGACGTGCCGTAAATAAAATGATCGCCGTAGAGCAAATCGGTGGCCCAGGCAGGATTGTCCGTGGCGCTCACCACCGCGTCGAGATGGAACTGGCTGAGCGCTGCGTCGATGCCGTTGACGCCCGATGCTTGATCGATGGCGATTGCCTGGTTGTAAGTCATCCCCCCAAAAGCCGGCTGAGGATCGTCGGGTCCCGGGGCGAGCGAAGCGGTCAGATCCCAAATGTCCTGATTAAAGAAAGGCATCTCTTCTTTTGCGTGGGCGTTGTTGAACGCGATGCCGTCGGTTAGCGTTTTGCCCGCCATCGGTACTCCCACGCGCGTATGGAAATAAGCGTTGAGGTCATTTCTGAAATCAAAGCACAACACCAGCGTCTCGCCGTTCGGGGGAGGGAAGCTGAAACCCGCGGCGTCGAGGTCAATGACCGTGGCGCCCGCCGCACTCATGGCGCTGATCGCCGCCTCGAATTGCGCGAGCACGAGTGGAGGCGTCGGCACGAACGTGTCAAATCCTGTGAGTCCCGCCCGGGTTACACCAAGCACCGCGCCCTGCAGCCCGTTTGGGTTGAGAAACTGCGTGTAGTCGGTCGGAATATTTGCGGGGCGAGTGAACCGGCCCTGCCATCCCAGAGGGACGCCGCCAGTAGCCGGATCGCGGCCATCGAAGGTACGGCTCTGCACCACGCCCAGGGCCACGGCGGCGTCGGCCACGGTGCGTCCGTGTGGACCGAAAGTGTCTTGCGTGTGCGAGATCGGCACTATACCCGCTCGGCTGGTGAGCCCTACCGTCGGCTTCAAGCCGACAACGCCATTCGCGTTCGCAGGGCAGACAATGCTGCCGTCGGTCTCTGTGCCAAACGATACGGACGAAAAGTTGGCCGAAACCGCCGCCCCGGATCCCGCGCTAGAGCCGCACGGATTCCGGTCGATGCCATAGGGATTATTCGTCTGCCCGCCCCAACCCGACCATCCGCTGATCGATTCGAAGGAGCGGAAATTGGCCCACTCGGAAAGATTGGTTTTCCCGAGAATCACCGCGCCACCCGCGCGCAGGTTGGCGGCAACGGTTGAGTCGATCAGCGCGGGCTTTCCGACAAGCGCGAACGATCCTGCGGTGGTCTGCATCTGATCGCCGGTGTCGACGTTGCCTTTCAGCAGTACCGGGATGCCGTGCATTGGCCCAAGCACAATGCCGTGCCGGCGCAGACGGTCGGCGTTGCGCGCCATATTGAGCGCATCGGGGTTCAGTTCGATCACAGCGTTGACGCCGGGACCGTTCTGGTCGAGCGCCACGATGCGAGCGATGTATTCCCTGGTCAATGCTTCGGAAGTAAGTTTGCCTGACGCCATTTCTGCTTCGAGTTGGGCCACGGTGGCTTCGTTGTGTCCCTTGGGAACGTCCGGTGAATCGCTATTTCGCGGGGCACGATTTGCCGCCGCTGCTGGCAGCGCTAGCAAAACTGCAAGCAGGAGTGTGCATAGGGCTGGAACGATCATTTTGGGGGTGGTCATGCGTTCCTCCTGAAAATTTAGGCGGGACAACGCCGAGAATCTTGCTCCCGTGGAATCGGATTGTCAAGCGCTTCGATTGTAACTTTTTATGCCAAGGTAAGCACGAAACCTGGGCACCAGCGTGGCCTTCAGCGAGCCGCGCACCCGCGGATGTAACCGCGATATAACTTAAGGATGTCGTCACGATGTAAATCACAAGGGTAGCGCCGCCGACTCGGCAGCCGTCCGAGGGGGCGTCTTGCCGCCGCCCTGAACACGGGAAGCGGTAGCCAGCCCAAGCAGGGTGCCAGCCCCGGTCGCGGCCTCGGCCGGGTCTGTAATGCGCCACCAATCGCGAACCGCAAGCGCATCGGATATCGGAGGACACTAAGGTAATAGTTACTAAGAACCGCTCTGCTATTGCATCACAACGAACACACAGTCGCAAACAGAGTCGCGCTGTAAGCCTCGCATAATGTGTAACAAAAGCGCTTCGGGTCCGCCACTCATCAATCCATGAAAACGACTTCTGGAAGCTAGGTCTGGAAGGTTACTAACAACTACAGGTAACCGCCCGGAACCCCGGTTACTCTTACCAGAAGGCCATCCCCCCTACGAGATTGGGCCATGTTCTCCCGTCACCCTCCAACTTACTCTCTATGTAGCCATCCACTTAAAACGGGAGCCCCAAATGAAATACCTCCTCTTGATTCTTTCGCTCGGCGCGGCCATGCAAGCGCAGAACTTCGCGGTCACCAACTTTGCGCTTCCCGATGCGCCACGCCAACAGCGTCCTTTCTGGACAATTGAGAACAGAGTGAACGTGGGCATTCTGGCCAGCCTGATTACGGCGGACGCGATCACCACACAGCGCGGGTTAAGTCAGGGTCTGCGTGAGGCGAATCCGATGATGCGTCCCTTCGTGACCCGTGGAGCGGCGGGAGAGGCCGCGGGGTCGGCTCTGGGTTTCGGCGCCGGTGTTGGGACTGCGTACCTGCTGCATCGGACGCATCACTACAAGGCGGAACGCATTGCGATGCGCCTGATCGTCGCCGGCGAAAGCGGTTTTGTCGCCAACAACATCATGGCGATTCGCTAAAACGAAGACTCGTAAACCAAAGACAGAACAAACGCACGGCAACCCTGGCGCTCGCCCGGGTTGTGAACTTTTTGTAAACTTTCAATTCCGCTGGGGCCGCCCGTTCTGGGCGTTTATAATTCCCTTAGAGGCGACCGCGTGCTGGCGTCTACACCACGGAGCACGACAAGGAGTTCCGCATGGCCATTGAGAAAACCGAAAAAATCTGGCACAACGGCAAGTTCATTGCCTGGGATGACGCAACCATCCATGTGATGTCGCACGTTGTGCATTACGGCAGCTCGGTGTTTGAGGGCGTTCGCTGCTATGCCCTGCCGGCCGGTCCCGCGATTTTTCGCGCCACGGAACACATGCAGCGCCTCATCGACTCCGCTCGCATCTACCGCATCGACGTTCCCTTCACGCGCGACGAAATTCTCAGCGGAATGCTGGAACTGATAAAGCGCAACGGAGTGTGGCCCTGCTACATTCGCCCCATCGTTCTGCGCGGCTATGGCGAAGCGGGGGTCAATCCCTTTAACTCGCCCACCGAGGTTTATATCGCGAATTACCCGTGGGGGAAATATTTGGGGACGGATGCTAACGAGGGTGTGGACGTTTGTATCTCGTCGTGGACTCGAATCGCTCCCAACACGCTGCCTGCCATGGCGAAGGCAGGCGCGAACTACATGAATTCGCAACTGATCAAGATGGAAGCCATCGTAAACGGCTACTCCGAGGGCATCGCGCTCGATGTGAATGGCTACGTCAGCGAAGGCTCGGGTGAAAATCTGTTCGTCGTGCGCAATGGTGTGCTGCATACGGCTCCGCTCGGCAACTCGGTGCTTCCCGGGATCACGCGTGACTCGGTGCTGACCATCGCGCGCGAGCTTGGCATCAAGATTGCCGAGCAGCAAATTCCGCGCGAGTCGCTGTACATCGCCGATGAAGTTTTCTTTACCGGAACCGCCGCCGAGATCACGGCGATTCGGTCGGTGGACAAAATTGCCGTGGGCGAAGGCAAAATCGGTCCGATGACGAAAGCGCTCCAAGCGGAGTTCTACGGCATCGTTCGCGGCGAGAAGAAAGATAAGTACGAATGGTTGACGCCGGTGCCGGTGGGAGCCAGGTTGCCGGTCAGCGTCTAACTTTGTTCGCTGATTGGGATGGCATGGCAACTAGAGTTTTGCCAATGCAGGCCCGTTTGCGGTTCCTGTTGCCGTGCACTATATTGAAGCACGCCTGACCGCAGGCACCCGTTGTTTTTCAATCAACCCCAGCCTGAAGGAGAAATGTTATGTCTGCTCTCACCCCTGAATTTGCCATGGGATATTGCGCCATGATGCTTGATGGCGTTGCCCGAGAAGTTGAAATTACCAAAAAAGTTTTGGCAGCAGTCCCCGACGGAAAGAAAGATTATCGGCCGGATCCCAATGCGCGCACAGCCTGGGAACTGGCGTGGCATCTCGCCAACACCGACGTCCAGTTCATGGATGGAATTGCCGATCTCAAATTCGTCATGTCCGGCCGGCCGGAAGCGGAAAAACCGAAGACGGTTGCGGAACTGGTGGATTGGTACGACAAGAATATGAAGCGCAGCGCGGACCGGGTGCGTGCGCTATCAGGGGCACAGTTGATGACGCCGGTGGACTTTCTTGGCGTGTACAACCTTCCCGCCTCGTTCTATCTGGGATTTCTGAACAATCACAGCATCCATCATCGCGGTGAGTTGGTGACTTACTTGCGTCCAATGGGGTCGAAGGTGCCGGCGATTTATGGCGGCAGCTTTGACGAGCCGTTCCAGCCGCCAGCGCCGAAAACCAGCGCCGCCTAGGGCATTTGCCGAGGTGGCGCCTGTGTGGGGACGCGGCAAAGCCCCGTCCCCACACAGGTTTGTCTTTAGCGACCGGCCCAGAGAATTTCTACGGGGTATTTTTCAAAAATGCGGTCGCCGGTCACCAGAACCATATTTTCGACCCGAGCTTGTGCGACGAGCATACGGTCGAACGGATCGCGGTGGTGCTGAGGAAGCGCGAAGACTGCGAGCGCATGCGGATGAGAAATGGCCAGGGGGCGAAGTCCCTGATCGGCCATGCGACGGGGTACGTACGAGGTGGGCGGCTCTGGCAGCTTTAATTTGCCAGTCGCCGCTTTGATGGCGACCTCCCAGGACGTAACTGCGGACAAAAACACCGCGTTGGAGATATTCGCAATCTCTTCCCGCGCTTTGCGAGCGATTCTTTCCGGCTCCCAAAGGCTCCAGAGCCAAACATTAGTATCCAGCAGGTATGTCACGCCTTTTTTTTCGCTTTCTTGCGAGAGCGACCGGCGCTCGGTTGAGAGTCACGCTTGCTGGGAAAATTGACATCCGGTGTCGCAGCATAAAACAGGGCTTCGAGTTCCGGGTCAGGAGCGTCGAAATCGTCGGCGATCCAAATCTTGCCGTGATCCATCCCCATGGGCCGTGACCCGCTGGCAGGTGCCACGG
>JAYUJG010000258.1:0-17451 GCA_043765355.1 Acidobacteriaceae bacterium
TCGACGGTTCCGGTCACGTCGCGCAGAGCATACAACTTGCGGTCAGCGGGAGCAACTTTCTCGGTCTGACCGATCATGCAACATCCGCAGGCCTTAAGAATCCGGTGGAAGTCGGCCACGGGAAGGCCGACGCGAAATCCGGGAATGGCTTCCAGTTTGTCGAGCGTGCCTCCGGTGTGGCCGAGACCGCGGCCGCTGATCATCGGGACGTTCAGGCCTCCAGCGGCGATCAGCGGTGCGAGCACGAGCGAAGTCTTGTCGCCGACGCCGCCGGTCGAGTGCTTGTCGACTTTTGTCGCGGGCAGAAAACTAAGATCGAGAACTTCACCGGAATGCAGCATCGCGTGGGTGAGCGCGGCGGTTTCTTCGCGCGTCATTCCGCGCAGCACAACGGCCATCAGCCACGCTGCCAGTTGGTAATCGGGAATGCTGCCTTGCGTGCAGCCGTCGACGAGGTATTCGATTTCGGGGGTTGATAGTGCGCCGCCATCGCGCTTTTTGCGGATGAGGTCGATGACGCGAAAACTTGATTGCGTAGCGTTCGGCAAACTCACTTGAGGCGAAAACCCTCCGGCAGAAGTTCGGTGATGAGGCTTTGCTTCGGTCCTTTTTTGCCTTCGTAGAAAACAACTGCCCTTGGCCCGAATTCGTAGATTACCTGGCGGCAGGCACCGCAGGGCGAACATGGAACTCCGTGATCGTTAGTGACGGCGACGGCGGAAATTTCGACCGCGGGGCCAAACTGCGCGATCGCGGAGAAGATCGCGGTACGCTCGGCGCAGTTCGTCATTCCATAGGACGAGTTCTCGACGTTGCATCCCACGATCACCTTTCCCTTCGATGTGAGGATGGCTGCGCCTACTCTAAAGTTCGAGAAAGGCGCGTAGGCATTCTTCATCACTTTGCGGGCCGACCGAAGCAGGCGTTCGCGCGTAGCAGCTGTGACTTTTGTCGTTGGCATACTCCAACCGATTTCACGAAGATCGCACGGTGGGACATTGTAACGCCTGATCGGCTTCGACCGCAGCCGTTTTCGTCGGCGTCAGCAGGATGGCCGAGCCTAAGCTCATTGAGCCTTTTGGAATGCGCTTCGTAAGCGTTCCGCTTCTTGTCGCTCGGTGCCTGCCTGCGCAGGACGACCGGTGAGCGAGTAGATGTCGGCCAATCCAAGGTGAGGCGCCGGTTCCTGCGATTTTAGTTTTGCCGCCTCCTGAAAATAGCGCAGCGCCTCGGGATATTGGCTCCCGCTCTGAGCCAAACGCGCCAGTGAGAGCGTGTTCAGGAAGAGCAGGTCGCCGGTCGCCGGATCTCGTGGGTTGAGTTCGTGCGCGTGCTGAAGAGCCTTGTGTGCAGCCGCGTCTTCACCCAGCTTTGACAAAACAGCGCCGTAAAGCGCGGAGATCTGGAATATATCCGGCCAGCGCGTTACCGCCTCGCTAAGCGGCTTCCGGGCTTCCTCAAATTGTTGGAGCTGGAAGTACGCGAGCGCCAGGTTGTATTGCATCTGTGGCGATTGGGGAGCGAGTTCAGCGGCCCGGCGCAATGGTTTTAGCGCGGCTTCGACGTCGCCGTGCTGGCCATAGATGGTGCCGAGTTCGGTCAGCCGATCGGTGTCGTCGGGATCATAGAGCAGCTCGCAAACGGCGTGCGCTTCTTCGCGTGGGCCGCGATCAAGTGTTTGCGCGCACTCGATTCGCAACTGGCTTTGGCTGGAGTCGCGCTGACGTTGCTGTCCCGAGAGAGCAATCGCCTCTTTCGCCTCAGCCTCGCGCCCCTGCTTGCGATACACGAGGCCAAGTTGATATCGCACGCGCGCATCGTAAGGATTCGACCGCACTGCGTCTTTTAACCACTTTTCAGCGGCTGGCAGGTCACCCTGCTTGAAGTAAGCGAAGCCGAGATAGTACGCGGTGTCGGGAAACGGCGGGTCGGCCATGGCCTCAGTGAAATTATGGATGGCGTTTTCGAACTGCCCCTCATCCACATCGAGACGCCCTAGATAGTACGAGACGTTCGGATGCTCACCGATTTCGAGGCGGACGGCTTCAAACTCTCGGCGCGACTCGTCCGGCATCTTCATCTCAAACAGCGCGACTGCCAACGGAAAGCGAGCTCTTAGCGTTAGCTTGGGATCAAGTTTGAGCGCCGCTCGGAATTCCGACGCCGCCACTTCGTACCGATTTTCTTTCAGGGCGTCGTAGGCGCGGCCCAGGTGAGCGTCGGGCGACTCAGTAGCGGGTGAATGATCGGAAGCGGCGGCTGGCGCCGTGGGCGTGGCCGGCACGGTTTGAGATTCCGCGCATTCGCTCACCAGGGCGAAGCCGAGCGCAACCACCACCAGAACGGACAACGTCCACCATCGGAAGTGTCGCGGATTAACGGGGCTGGCGTCGAGCTTCATTGTTAGAAGTGTGGTGTGAATGTTGGTCTCAAGATCAATCGCGGGATCATTATATCGGTCGAATCTTGACGGTCGTTGATGTGGGTGTTAATTTCAGGCCACGTTGTGGGCTTTCGGGAGAAATCGTTCTGAGTGAATCCGAGAAGATACGGAAGGTGGCCGTCCCGCGCGCCCTCGATCGCGGTCGCCGCGATTTTTTGATTCAGTGTTGCCAGGGAGCTTCGGCGGCGCTGATCCCCGCAGGACTGAATCGTCTTGGCCTGCCCACACTCTACGGTTCAGACTTCGCCGGCGCAGCCTTGGAGAAACACGAATTCCATCTTCATCCTCACTATCGCGTGCCCCGTCCGCTCGATGCACTTCTACTTAAAGCGCGGGCGGCGCAGGACAGTTTTGTCAGTGAACGATATGCCGACCAGATCGCAGACACTCTCGCGAAGTGGAGTTCAAGTCTGCTGCAATCGCCGCGGGATTTACGCGCGATCGAGCAGACGCTGCTGTCGAATTTTGTTGGCTCGTCTCTCAAACCTGCCGAATCCCGCGTTGTGCGCGCGGGACCGGCCATCGAGGTTCGTCAGAATACATTCAGTCAGCAGGCTACGCTCGGTCGCGACGCCTTCCTTGGCGGGCTTCGATTTGCGCTAAGTGACTTCTCGAAGATTCTTACTGCTGAGTTTCAGGTGACGAGCATCGACGTTGGTTCCATGCCAGATGCGTCGGGCGCTGCTGACCGATTGCAGACTCTTGTTCGCTACGAAGTGGTCGGCACTGGCAACCGCTTCTACCGCGAGCAACGCGTCGGAAACTGGCGGCTTGTTTGGGGACGATCGTCGCAAGGTGAGTTCCGAGTACGAAGCTGGCAGGCGATGGATGAAACTCAGAGCCGTGCGGACGGTCCCAGCTATCTCGACGTGACTGCTGCGGCGTTCGGTGGCAATGCGTCGTTCGGCGCGCAGCTTCAACACGGGACAGACCACTGGCGGACGGTGCTCGATACCGCGTGCGGTATCGATATTTATGGCCACAACGGCGTTTCGGTGGGCGACATCGATGGCGATGGATTTGACGATCTCTACGTCTGCCAGCCCGGCGGCCTTCCGAACCGGCTCTATCGGAATCGCGGCGATGGCACTTTTGAAGACATTACGGAATCGGCGGGCGTTGGAGTCATCGAGAACACGGCGTGCGCCCTGATTGTCGATGTCGATAACGACGGGTGCCAGGATTTGATTGTCGTCCGCGCAAACGGTCCGATGTTGTTTCTGAACGAAGGCGGAGGAAAGTTTCGTCAAAAGGCCAACGCATTTCAGTTCGCGAATCCGCTGCAAGGGACGTTCACCGGCGCGGCGGCAGCCGACTATGACCGCGATGGCTGGCTCGACATTTATTTTTGCCTCTACGTCTATTACCAGGGGACGGAGCAATACAAATATCCTTCTCCCTATTTTGACGCCGAGAACGGGCCGCCGAATTTCATGATGCGCAACCAGCGAGACGGCACGTTTCGCGACGTAACCGCCGAGGCCGGTCTCAATCAGAACAATACGCGTTACAGCTTTTGTTGCGGGTGGAACGACTTCAATCGAGATGGCTGGCCCGATCTTTACGTTGTAAACGATTTTGGACGGAAGAATCTGTATCGCAACAATGGGAATGGAACATTCACCGACATCGCTGCGCAAGCGGGAGTCGAGGATGTCGGCGCGGGCATGAGCGTTTGCTGGAGCGATTTTGACAATGACGGCTTGGAAGACCTCTACGTGGCCGATATGTGGACGGCGGCGGGCGAACGTATCTCGACGCAAGATGTCTTCCAGAAAGATGCGTCGCCGGAAGCGCGCTCGCTCTATCGAAAACATGCGATGGGCAATTCGTGGTTTCGAAATATGTTTCGAAATATGCTTCGCAGCTCGCCCGGAAATGCGTTGAACAATGGCGGCGGCGTGTTCGAGGACGCAACAACCGCAGCCGGCGTCGGCATCGGGCGCTGGGCGTGGTCGAGCGATGCCTGGGACTTCGATCACGATGGTTTTCAGGATCTTTACGTCGTCAATGGCATGGTCACCGGCCCAACCCGCGACGACCTGAATAGTTTTTTCTGGCGGCAGGTGGTAGCCAATTCGCCGGAGAAGGCCGGGCCATCGCAAGATTACGAACAGGGATGGCACGCGATCAACGAACTGCTCCGCGCGGATGGCACATGGAGCGGGTACGAGAGAAATATTTTCTACGCTAACAACGGCGACGGGACGTTCTCCGATATTTCCGGGGCGGTGGGACTCGATTTCCTGGAAGACGGACGCGCCTTTGCGCTCGCCGACTTCGATCACGATGGGCGGCAGGAAGTATTTCTAAAGAATCGCAACGGCCCGCAATTGCGGCTCATGCGGAACGTCATGGAGAGTCTGGCTCCGTCGATCGCATTCCGCTTGCGCGGCACCAAGAGCAATCGCGACGCGATCGGCGCGGTGATCACGGTGGAAACCGAGCAAGGCCGTCAGACTCGCTCGTTGCAAGCTGGATCGGGATTTCTGTCGCAGCACAGCAAAGACGTTTTCTTCGGACTCGGCGCGGTGAAAGGCCCGGTGCGCGCCTCGATTCGTTGGCCCAGTGGACTGGTACAGGAACTTCACGATTTGCCGGTTAACCATCGCGTGTGGATCGATGAAGGCTCCGAACCATCCCGTCTGGAAGCCTTCACAGCGCCAACCCCGCACAGCCACGTCGGCGACGTGACTGCCGGCGCAAGCACGCAGGAAATCGAACCATTACCATCCGACTCCGAAACATGGCTGCTCGCCCCCATTGACGCGCCCGATTTCTCTCTGCCGGATTTTGCCGGCGGAGTGCAAACTCTCTCCGCTATGCGCGGAAAGCCGCTGCTGCTTCATTTGTGGTCCACGGCGGCTGAGCGGTGCAAAGAAGATTGGAGCACTTTCAATCGGCACTACGCGGCGTGGGCTGGGCAAGGCCTTCAATTGCTAGCGATCAATCTCGACGACCTCGCCGACGAGGCAAGAGTGCGCGACTTGTTGCGAAACAATCGGTTTGCGTTTCCGGTCCTGCGCGGTTCCGAGGATGTCGCTGGCATCTACAACATTGTTTATCGCAACTTGTTTGACCGCGATCGCGATCTGCCGCTGCCCACCTCGTTCCTCATCGACGCCAAAGGCAAGATCGTCAAGATTTATCAGGGACCGGTGGTGGCGGAGCAGGTTGATCGCGACTTTCGCAGCATCCCACAATCCAGCGCGGAACGGATCGCGAGGGCACTTCCCTTTCCGGGCGTGACCGACACGATTGAATTTGGACGCAACCATCTTTCCTTCGGGGCGGCATTTTTTCAGCGCGGGTATATGGATCAGGCAGCGGCTTCATTTCACATTGCGCTGCGCGACGATCCCTCCAGCGCAGAAGCGCTTTACGGCATTGGCAGCGTCTATCTCGACCAGCAGAAGACCGCCGAAGCCCGCGACTGCTTTGAACGCGCGCTCAAACTTCGTGCGGGCTTTCCCGACACGCACGCCAACTCCTGGAACAATCTGGGATTGTTGGCAGCGCGTGAAGGGCGCGGGGACGACGCGATCTCCTGTTTTCAAGAGGCGCTCAAACTCAGCCCCGATCATCGGATCGCCCTCGACAATCTCGGCAGCGCCTATCGCCAGCAAAAACACTGGGACGATGCGCGCGCGACTTACGCCCGCGCGTTGAGAGTTAACGAGAACGATGCTGAGGCGAACTATGGGCTCGGCATGGTGTTTGCGCAGAATGACGATACGGCGCGGGCTTTTGAGTCGCTGCAGAAGGCGCTGAAATTGCGCCCGGTTTATCCCGAAGCCCTCAATAATCTGGGCATCCTTTATTTGCGGACGCAGCGGCTGGATGAAGCCGTCGCAAGCTTTGCGGAGTGTATCCGCGTTGCACCTGAGTTCGAGCAGGCTTATTTGAATCTTGCGCGAGTCTACGCGGTGGAAGAAGCGCCGGAGAAGGCTCGCGCCGTGCTGGTGGAATTGCTCAAACGGCATCCGGGAGATACGCAGGCGCAAACAATGATGGACCGGCTGCGATAATCACGGGCGTCGCGTGTGCTAATCCGCGGGCGGGACGCCCCCGGGACAGCCGGTAGGATGCCGGCGCTACAAAGATCCGCTACGGTTTCGGTGGCGTTGCCGCGGTCAGCAGATCCACGAACATCTTGTAGAACTTTTCAGTATCCAAATCCACTTGCACTTCCACCGGCTGCACGTCGCGCTTGGGCTTATCGCGATCGGACCAGGTGAGCGTATCTCCGTAGCCGGCGCCGCGGTCCAGATTCACATCCATATAGCGAATTTCTTTCTTGGTGATCAGGCTGGGATCGAGCCATGCGGCGGACGTGAGTTCATCCCAGAGATAGTTATACGTGCCAAAAAGCCGCGCGTATTTGCCGATGTATTGCGCTGACGGCGAGCTGCCCTCTTTGATCCTGGCGATCAGTTCCTTGGTCATTCTCGTCTTCAGTGAAATATCGACCGAGGTGCAGACGATCCTTTTCCACGGGGCACGCAGCACGATGTGAGCGGCTTCGGGATCGAACCAGAAGTTGAATTCGTGGCGCGGCAGGTTCTCGAACTCAGGGTCGTCGGTTCGCGGATTCAAACTCGCTCCCATAAATACCAACTCTTTAGCTAAGCTGGCAAACTCGGGATCGATAGAGATGGCGAGCGCAAGGTTGGTCATCGGGCCGCCCTCATAGATCGTGACTTCATGCGGATATTTGCGCACCATGCGCACCAGAAAGTGGGCGGCATCTTCGTCGGCGGCCTTGGTCGTCGGCAGGCCTTCCGGCATCGGGCCCAGTTCGCGCGGCGCGTGATACACCTTCGGAGTCCAGGCTCCCAGCCACTGAATCGCGCCATAGCGCTGCTCCCAGTGCTCCGTCTCTTCTTTAGTTCTAACCAGCGGGTACTCGGCACCGGGCACGACGGGAATATCGGTGCGTCCGATGAGTTCGAGCATCCGTAGCGTGTGAGCGACTTCTTCGGTAAGCCACGCGTCGCCCGTGACGATTGTGATGCCGAGCACTTCCGTCTGCGGAGACTGGATCAGCAGCAAAATCGCTTGCTGATCGCTGCCCGCAGGCCCGGCCGCGTCTTGATCGATGATGACCTTACGCTTGCCTTGGGCTGGAGACAGGACACACGTTATTAAAACTAAAGTTGTGACCGCGATAAGACTCCGGACTCGGCCTGAATTCATACATCCACCTCGAAATGACAAGACGACTCGTCGACCGTGCCCGTTGGCTTGAATCTACGGGCCTTCTCCATCTCGCTTTGCGTGGCTTGGGGGTGGGTATGCCTTCCGACAAACCCCGCTTGGCAAGCGTGCCATTGTAAAGCCTATCTGACGGCTTTGCCAATTCTTGAGTCGGGACGGAGGCAACCAGCACATTGGGCAATATCCATCGAGACGCGCGAATTGCAGGGGAAGTTGAGCGCGCCTAGAATGATGAGCGACATCAGGATATCCGAGGAGTTGAATCGCGTGATCGCCGTCCATTTCCGTTCCGCAGGAAATTTCATGGTTCTCGGCGTTCTGGGCATAGGGATGACGGCTGCGGTCGCTGCCGCTCAAACGCATCCGCAAGCCGGCGGCGAGGCACACGCGCTTGTGCAGGGACGCGTGCGCGATGCAAACGGCAAGCCGGTGGCGAACGCGACCGTCGTCCTGAAATCCACGAGTACAACGCTTACCTCCGCAAGCCCGAGTCGAGTGACCCACACAGATTCGGAAGGCGTCTATCGATTTGCTTCGGTTCGCGCGGGCGCATACGAACTGCGCGCAGAGAGCGATCGCGCCACGGTCACGATCGGCCCGGTGAACATTACTGAAGAAGAGGCTCAGACGATGGACCTTGTCCTCGCTGCTCCCGCCGGAAAATCTGCCGGGCAAACGCCAGACTTTTTTGACGAACCTCAATTCACGGTCGCGGGCGTGACGCAAGCGACGAAGTCCGGCGGGCACGGTTCCGACACCGTATTGCGAACCAGCGAAGCGCTCGCCCGATCGACCCTTTCATTGAGCACAGAAAAGGAATCGGTCGCGACACCTTCGATGGCCACATCATCGGCCGCCACATCCTCCGCGGCGGAGACTTCATTGCAGGGCGAAGTGGCTCGCGACCCAGACAATCTAAGCGCGAATCGGCAACTCGGAGCGCTTCTCGTGAACGAAGGAAAGGTTGCAGAGGCGGTGCCTTTTCTGCAGCGGGCTTCCCGGCTCAACCCTGGCGATGCCGAACTTCATCGCCTGCTGGGCGACGCAGATGAAAAACTGGCCAATCCGCTCGATGCCGTTCGGGAGTACCAGCGCGCGGCGGAACTTGACCCCACAGAACCGAACCTGTTCGATTGGGGAACGGAACTGCTCACGCATCGCGCGCTCGAACCGGCAACCGAAGTCTTCGCGAAGGGCAATCGCCTCTATCCGAAATCGGTACGAACCCTGGTTGCGCTCGGCGTCGTTTGGTACGCTCGCGGATCCTCTGATCAAGCGGCGCAATATCTTGTGAACGCCTCCGACCTCGCTCCCGACAATCCGACTCCGTATCTTTTTTTAGGAAGAATGCAGACTGTGGAGACGACTCCTTCCAAAGCGGCGGTGGAAACACTGGCGCGATTCGCAAAACTGCAACCAGACAACGCCCTCGCGAACTACTATTACGCCGTCGCTCTTTGGAAACAATCGGCCAGTGCGGTCGACGGTACCGCGGTGGACAGCACGAATGGCGGCTCGGCACAGGTGGAGTCGCTGCTGCTGAAAGCCGTCAATCTAGATCCGAAACTCGGCGCGGCTGATTTGCAGCTGGGAATTATCTATTCGCAGCGCACGGATTTTTTGCGGGCGATCGCCGCGTATCGCAAGGCGATTGAAGTTATCCCGGAGGGCTCGGAGGGAGTGAGTCCGGAATTCGAGGAGACGCTTGGGGAAGCGCACTACCGGCTGGCTCAGGTCTATGTGCGAATCGGGGACAAAGCAAGAGCTCAAGAACAACTTAAACTCCACCATGACATCACCAGGACAAACAAGAGAGATACAGAGCGTGAGCGGCGCGAGACTTTGGGGTTTTCGATTTCGCAGCAGCAACAATAATTCCGCTCCACTGCGAAGCGGGAAGTTAAGGGCAGACCGAGCGGCCCGGTGTTGGCCGGAACGCTCGGTCTGCCCGAAGCTGGAAGGCGATTTCCGATCCGGTACTAGAAGTTGAGTTTCAACGCAAACTGGACCAGGCGCGGGTTGTTCACGGTGTCGTTGATTGACCCAAAATTGCTGGAGTCCTTGTCGTTTGCGGGAAGGGCAAGCTGCGTGTGGTTGAAGAGATTAAAGAGCTCAGCCCGGAACTCCAAGCGTATTCCTTCGCGGATCACGAAATGCTTGATAGCTGAGAAGTCTGTGTTCACGAACCGCGGGCCGTAGAGCGGGGCTCGATTCGCGTTCCCAAGCTCGCCAAGAGCAGGGTCTGCGAAACAGCTCTTGTTGAACCAAGCAGCTGGCGTTGGATGGCTGCTCCTGCCGTTACATATCTGGTCGGGTCGGTTGAAGTTGTTTCCGTTGTTGGTGAGGTTGACGCCTGAATTGTTGGCGCTCGCTATTGTAAAAATCGGGAAGCCGCTGCTAGCTCTTTCGATTACTGTGACCTGCCAATCACCCAGGGCCGCGCTCACAGGCCCGCTCCAGCCACTGCCAAACTGCTTGCCTTTTCCGAACGGCAGGTCATAGATCACGCTCGCGGTGAACTGGTGATTCAGGTTGATTTGAGACAGAGCCCAGTCGGCGTGTTTGGTTCCGGTCAACGGGTAGTACGTCGAGCCCGCCGCAGTACCAAGACCGTCATTGAACCCGTTATCAAAAGCTCGAGCGTAGGTGTAGCCGAGAAGGGCATAGAGGCCGTGCCTCATACTCTTGGTCTCTGCTTTGACCTGGAGAGAGTCGTAGTGAGCCAAGCCCGAGCTAATGCTGCCGGCCACCGTCGTGAACGGACCTGCGGGTGGAGTCAATATTCCGCAGCCGAGAGTGTAGCCAATCACCACGCCACATGCACTCGGCTGCGCGACATTTAGATTCATGCCATCCACCAAAATATGATGGGCTCGAGACCCTGCGTAACCAGCTGTGAGCACTACGTTTCCTGGGAGTTGGTGTTCGATATTCAGGTTGAACTGCTGCATCTGGCCTTGCTTGAAATCCAGATTCTGCGCTTGGACGGTGCCCGTGAAGCTGCCCGGTGTCGGAGGCGTTGTGAAAATCGGGAAGCCCTGCGAGATGCTCTGCCCCTGAATTCCGGGTGCGCCCAAAGCAGTGAAGCTCGCGTTACAAAATGACGCGGAACCAGAAGGAGCCAACGCGGTAGGACAGCCGCCGACGGTAAATCCGAAGAAATCAGATTCAGCAAAGAACGGCGGGTTTTCCCAAAGTCCTTGGCCGCCCTGGTTCCATGAAGAGTCATGGAAAATCGCATACCCAGCGCGAACTGCTGTCTTTGTAGATCCAAACGGCTTCCAAGCCAAACCAATCCGGGGTTCGACAGCGGTCTTGTCAAACTGCACACCCACCCGCCCGTCCGAGTTGACGCCGGGAATCAGGTAGGTCTGTGTGTTGAGGACAAAGTTCGCCTGGCGATTGTGAGCTTCTGTAATCGGCGTAACCAGGGCCCATGCAACACCGATGTTCAGGGTTAAGTTGTTTGTCACCCGCCATTCGTCCTGAACGTACGGACGAAACAGCTTCCACCGGCGCCCTGTAGTAGCGCCCTTGAATGTCTGGTCGTGAATCGCCAGGCTGGTTAGGCCCAAAGCGAAATCGGCCATGTTGTTTCCACCCGCAGCTCCTGCGCTGGCGCTCCAGAGACTGGTGAACACGAAGAAACCATCCTGGAACGCGTTGGTTTCCACGTTCATTTGATTGGCGCGGAAACCGCCACCGACGCGAATGTCGTGGTGGCCACGAACCATGTCAAACGAATCGGAAATCGAGAAAACGTTGGTCCCACCCTGGAACGGCGCAAATCCGCGATCGCCGATTGACCAGAATCCGCCTCCGGGTAAAGTCGAGGTCAGGCCGCAACTCACGCAGTCTTTTGTCGATTGCGAGATTCCACCTGAATTTCCACAAAAGCTATTGATGTCGGCACCCGGGATGTTAAGTTTGGCGGCCGCGCAACTCCGATCCCCCTGCGACTTGATGTGGTTAAAAATCCGGTTAAATCCGGCATTGAACTGATTAATGTTATGTTCCGAGAAAATATGGGTCTCTGAAATAACCACATTCCGCCCGTGGTTGGAAATATTCTGATTGCTGGCAAAGGCATTCGCTTCAGCGAAACCTGGCGAACCCCCAGGTACATAAGAATTTGCCTGATCGTAGCTAAACCGCGCAAACACTGAATCCTTGCTAGAGAAATTGCGGTCTATCTTAACGTCGAACTCGCCCTCGTTCAGGCTTCTCACAGGAACACTCGAGTAGTTGACGCTGGAGCTGTTGGTCACATTGGGTACTGGATAGAAAGTAGTCGAGCCCAGTATCTGCGCGGATATCGGGTTGAAAAGTCCGTTTGGTCCCGAGGGAATGATATTGCAAGGAGTGCCCACTGCCTGAGTACCGTCTGCATTTACAGGGTTCGCAACACCACCAGTGCAATAGAATGGCGACCGAGTTGGCGATCCCCCATTGTAATTGGTGCTGTAAGGGTTGTATATCTGTAGCGCGGCATTTCCAAATGGATCATCGGTGAAATCACCGCCTCGCATTGCCAAACTTGGCACGATCCCTGAGTTCGGGATGCCATGTCGCTGCCTCTTCGCCTGATAGTCGAGGAAAAAGAACGTTTTGTCCTTCTGAATTGCACCACCAAGCGAACCGCCAAACTGATTCAGATTGAACTGTTCTTTTGACGAGGCGAAGAAACTCTTTGCGTCTAGCTTAGTGTTGCGGAAGAACTCAAACAAAGTGCCGTGAATTTGATTCGAACCGGATTTTGTACTCACAAGCACTGTGGGGCCCGCGCGCGTACCGTACTCCGCTGAGTAGTTATAGGTCAGAACCTTGAATTCCTGGATGGCATCGATCGAAGGTAAAACCGCGATGCCGCCAGCGGTCAATTCGTTATTGTCAACGCCATCGAGTAGCCAATCCGTGCTGCTCGCTCGTGATCCACCTACCGACAGTGAATAAGATCCCCGGGTAGAGACTTCGCTGCTAGGGCCACCGTTGAAAAAGCTGCCCTTGGCGGTTTCCTGCGTCACACCCGGGATCAACGTTGCCAACTGCACAAAATCCCGTCCGTTCAACGGCAGGTTCGCCACCTGCTCGGCCGTGATCACCTGGCCGAGGGTTGGGTTCGTGGTCTCTACCGCTACTTCAGTAGCGCTGACTTCCACCGTCGATGACACCGTCGCTGGGTTGAGCGCGAAATCAATCTCCCTCTGTTCGTCGACTTGGAGACGAATATCTCTCTGCTCCGCAGTCTGGAAACCCTGCGATTCCATCCGGATTGTGTAAATCGACACTGCAAGAAAAGGCGCGCTGTAGTGGCCCGATCCGTCGGTCTTCACTTCGCGCGTGATGCCGGTGCTTTGCGAGGTGATTTTTACCGTGGCTCCAGCGATGACCGAGCCGGTTTTGTCGACGACGTTTCCCGATAGACTGCCATTCGCCTGGCCGTAGAGCAGTGGGCAGAGGGCGAACACGGAACACAGAACCACTACGAGCAGCGCATTTCTCTTCAGCATTTCCTTTTCACCTGTGGCGACCACTCTTTATTTTACAAACTTCAAAAAGGAGTGGCGATTTGAGATTGACTCCTCGCGGCTCGAACTTGCCGTTGAACGCGGAGCATCCCTATTTTTAGCGATGGGTCATATAAAAGGATTAGAAAACAGAAGTCAAGAGTTTTATGAAGTTGCGATGAATGTCGCGCGATCAAGCTTGAAATTCAATTTTTCATAACTCCTATGCTTTCACGGATTCTTACGACCTGATTGCCCGTGACGTTTTCGAGTTGCTGCACCAGTCCGCTCGGCCAGCGAATCTCGATGGCGTCTACTTTAATGGCCTTCCCTAAGCCAAAGTGCAGGCGGAAATCGCTTTGCGAGATGTATCCGCTGCCGCTGCGGACTTCTTGCGTCTGCCTGTGATCGCCGGTTTTGACGGTGACCTTCGCGCCAATGGCGTCGCGGTTGGATTTTGTGCCTTCCAATTTCAATAGAATCCAGTTGCCCCGGTCGCCCAAATTTTTTAGCAGGCTGGGACGATCCTGGCTGTTGTTTACAAGGATCTCGACGGACCCGTCGTTGTTGAAATCGGCGGCGGCTACTCCGTGGCTATTGAAGGGAGTCGTGATGCCCGCGCCCGCATCCTGCGAGATGTCGCGAAAACGGCCGTTATGGTCGTTCCAGTAGAGAAGTTTCGGTTCGCGAAATGTGTTGTTGAGATTTTTGTTGTCGACCTCGGGATAGACGTGCCCGTTGGCCATGAAGAGGTCGGGCCAGCCATCGTTGTCGATGTCAACGAAGACGGTGCCCCATCCCAGATACTGAGAATTCTTGCTGAGGCCGGCGGACGAAGTGACGTCGGCGAATGTTCCGTCATGGTTGTTGCGATAGAGCGTCGGCGTGTCGTCTGAGAAATTTGTTTTCACGATGTCGAGCCATCCGTCGCCATCGTAGTCGGCGGCATCGGCGCCCATGCCGGCTTGTTCGCGGCCTCCGTCGTTGAAGGCGACGCCGGCTTCGACTCCGGTTTCGGTGAAGGTACCGTTATGATGGTTGTGAAAAAGCAGGCTGGGCGTGGAATCGCAAGAGACAAAGATATCAGGCCAGCCGTCGTTGTCGAAGTCGCCGGTGACGGCGGTGAAACAGTAGTAGGCGTCGGTCTTTGCGATTCCGGAGGGCTGGCTGACGTCAGTAAAAGTGCCGTCTCCGTTGTTGTGGAGGAGCTGGCTGTGAGTTCCCTTCAATCCGCGCGGGCCGCACATCACGGGCATACCCTTCCACAGACAGGCGGAGCCGCTGCCCGGCTCCGGCGTATGCGGGAGATCGAGGTCGACGTAGTGGGCGATGAAGAGGTCGAGATGCCCGTCGCGGTCATAGTCGACGAAAGAGCAGCCGGTAGACCAGCGAACGTCGTCGTGCCACAGGCCGGCTTTGCGCGTCGCGTCGGTGAAGGTGCCGTCGCCGTTGTTGTGAAGTAGAACGTCGTGTCCCCAGAAGGTGACGAAGAGGTCGACGAAGCCGTCGTTGTCGTAGTCGCCGGCGCAAACCCCCTGGCCCCAGCCGACCAGGCCCACGCCGGCCTTTTGGGTTACGTCGGCGAACGTGCCGTCGCGATTGTTGCGATAGAGGTGGCTGGTGGGCTCCTGTCCTTTAGGAAAACCTTCGAGGCGCGTGCCGTTGACCAGAAAAATGTCGGGCCAGCCGTCGTTGTCAAAATCGAATGCGGCGGCGCCGCTGCCCGTGGTTTCCAAGATGTAGCGCTTGGTCTTTTCGCCACCGTCTTCTGTTTTAGCGCTGAGGCCGGCTTGGGCGGCGATGTCGACGAAGTTTACCTTGGGAGGGGAGAGCGGAGCGGGCGCAGCATGTGTTTGCGCGGCGACCAATGAAATAGCCAGTACGCATACTGCGGCAGCCGTGGTCGTCCAATTCATGCGTGCCTTCCCGGCAATCTCCTAACAAACCCACCGACGAACTGTCGCTAGCCGTTGGCCCTTGCTACCAGCAGGATTCCCATGCCGTAGAACACGAACATAAGGGCCAAATACAGTTTGGCTTTGGCGGGTGCGCCGGCGAATTCTTTCCAGACTAGTACTCCCCAGAGCGCGGCCACCATGGGGGCGGATTGGCCGATGGCATAGGAAATGGCCACGCTGGTGAACTTGGCGGCGACCAGATTAAAAACCATGCCGGTGCCCCAGATGAATCCGCCTAGCAATCCGAGAGCGTGACCTGACATCGGCCCTTTGAAATAGCCCGAGAAGCTGACGGGCTCGCCTACCAGCGGGTGCTTCATGAAATAGATATTCCAGAGCAGGCACGAGAGCAGCGCGCCCAGCGTCAGAAAGACGGCGATGCTGTACGGGCCGAGGGTGTTGCCGTTGGTCATGGCTCTGGCAACGAAGGGCGCCCACAGTCCCATCAGGACGCCGGAGATCACGCAGACGACGATGCTCTTCTTTGATACGGAGCGGCCAGCGATGACAAGACTGCCGTAGGCTTTGCCGTCCAGGATGACGGCGATGAAAGCGCAGATTACGCCTGCGGCCAGAAGCGCGGCGTTGCCTTTGGGCTGGATGGCGTAGCTTGAGATTACGCCGACGACTAGGGCGATTCCGATGGCTACGGGAAAGGCGATGGCCAGGCCGGCCATGTCAATCGCGGCCACCAGCAGTAGGTTTGCGAGATTGAAGATCGCGCCACCGATCATAGTGGAGACGATGTTGTTGGTGTCGGCGGAGCGCACGTTGTTCAGAAAGCTGGATGCGTCGTTGCCGGTGCTTCCCATGGTCAGCGCGAAAATCAGCGAGACCAGGAAGATGCCGATGGCGTAGTCCCAATAAAACAATTCGAAGCGATAATTTTTTACGCCCTTGTAGGTGTTGGCCCAGGAGCCCCAGCAGATGGCGCTCGTGATCATCATGAAGAGTGCGAGTTGCAGTGTGTGGGGAGTGAACATCGGTGCTCCTTGAGAATTACTTACCGCGAAGTCTTGAAACGAACATCTGTAAAAAGCGGTCGGCGTCTACTTCGACGCAGACTTTTGCGTTGGGCTCGACTTTTTCCAAGCCTTCAATCACGTAGCGGTCACCATGCAGCACGTTGTGTTCGACCGCGCCGCGGCGGTTGGCAACGGTCTCGCCGCGGGTGAAGTCGCCTCGGGTTTCTACATCTACGTGCATAAGCGGCGCTTTTACCAGGGTGGCGTCGATGGCTACACCTACGGCCAGCGGATCATACATGGGCGTTCCGCCCCCTCCAAATTGCGCCGACAGATCGATCAAGTATTTCGCCACTTTATAGATGAAGTCGTTTTCTGGGCCGTGAGTCTGTCCAAGTTGTTCGAGGTATTTCGGCGAGAACAAAGTTTTGTCGCCGACGTCGAGGCCGACCATGGTGAGCGGCCATCCGGCTTGGAAAACGATTTGCGCGGCTTCGGGATCGTTGAAAATATTTGCCTCAGCGGCGGCGTTCACGTTGCCACCTGCGATGGAGCCGCCCATGAGGATCACTTCTTTGACGAGCGGAACGATGGACGGATCTTTCTGTATTGCGAGCGCGATGTTCGTGAGCGGGCCGACTGGGACGAGCGTGATTTCGTGCGGCGAGGCGTGGACTAACTCGATGATGAGGTCGGGTCCGAAGCGCGCGTCGACTTTGCATTTGCTCGGCGGCAGTTCGATGTTGGCCAGGCCGTTCTTGCCGTGCCAGAACTCGGCGGTGATTAGTTTTTGAAAAAGCGGATGCTGAGCTCCGGCCGCGATGGGAATATCGCAGCGGCTGGCGAGCGACATCATGCGCAGGGCATTTTCCAGTCCCTGCTTGGCGGTCACGTTGCCGGGAACGACGGTCACGGCGCGGATGTCGAGTTCGGGAGAGTTCAGGGCCAGCATCAGGGCCATGGCATCGTCGGTGCCGGGGTCGGTGTCGAAAATGATTTTTTTCGACGCGCTGAATGCGGGAATGGCGAGCGCTGCGCTGATGACGAGGATGAAGATGGCGGCGACGGGAATGTTCTGTTGTACTCGACGTTGCAATCGACGATGGTGGGCCGCGGTGGTCAAGACTTGCCTCCAGAATAGCGGACGGACGATGTTGGAATCGCGCCGTAGCGTAGCGGTCGAAAAGGGCTAGTGTCAAGGTGAAAGCGAGAATTCATTTTCCACCGTATCTGCCGTACAATCGAACCGCAACGAACGGACAGTAAATGATTCCGATGCCGCTGTCAGGTAATAACTTTTCCGTAGAGACGCGGCTTGCCGCGTCTCATTCCGCTGCGGGAGACGCGGCAAGCCGCGTCTC
>JAYUJG010000259.1:0-13954 GCA_043765355.1 Acidobacteriaceae bacterium
CACGATATTACGCCTCGCTCCTGGCAGCGCCGGCATCCCTTCGACCGCATCGCGTGTTGCAGTGACGGTGGGATCACAAGCGCTGCAATCCGCTAAACATTGCATACTGGTCCGTTCCGCCCGCTCGCACCAGCGCGGGCGACGCGGTCAGAATGCTGTCCATTGCCGGGTTGTGATAGACGATCCAAATCGTTCTCGGCGTCTGCTCCAAGGACTGTTCCAGGTTGCGAATCAAGCGCCGCAATCCCGGCTCCGGCAGCGGATTGAACAAATACAACACCAGCGGAGTGTCCGGAAAGACAAAGTCGCTGGCGTCGGCGCGGACCGGTTCCATCTTCGAGCACTGCTGCGTCGGACTCCGATACTCGAGAATGTTTTCCACCGCGGCACGATGCAATTCTTCGATCAACTCCACGCCCACAATCTTCTGAAACGGATACTCCGAGGCCATCAGCAGGGTTCGCCCCTTGCCCGATCCGACATCGATGAACGTGAACTCGCGAAAATCAAGAGGCAGCGCCGCCATCATCTCTTGGAATAGCGCCGGCTCGGTTGGTTGATATGGGGAATGAAACAATCCCAGCAGTCGGGCTTGCCAGCTCACGACGCCGCTGGTGGTGTTGACGCGATTGTCCCAGTCGTACTCCATGTCGCCGTAGCGCTGCCGCCGCTGTGCAGGCGTAGATTCGCGAAGGAAGGTCCACAGATGATTGAGCAGCAGGGAAGTCGCGTTCCAGGCGCCATTGTCTGTCGTCCGGTCGCGCCAAGAGCCGCTTAGCGCCTTCCAGAATTGTTGGGGAAAACTTGAGGACACGCCTGAATGCTAACAAATTGCTGCTGGGAATATGGGGAGCTCGGGAAATGGAGGTCTACCAGCGTGGCATGGTTTTCGAATCCGATTTCGGATCTGCGCCGAGGCGTCGCGGTTGCCGCAGACTCGCTCCCGGCGCCAGACCCTTGGTGAGGAACGGAATGGCCTGCGGATCCTGCACTTCGACCCGCCCATCGGAAGTTAACTTGTAGGGATGACTCTTGGGATCGATCGGGGCTCCATGAATAAAGCCGGCGCGATCCAGATCGCTCAAGCGAGAAGGCAAGTGTCCGGTCTGGGCGCGGTATTTTTCCACGACCTGCTCCAGCCGCGTCACCTCTTCGTCGGCTTGCAAGGCCAGTAAATGGTCGACGGCGTTCTGCCGAATCATGTCGTCCTTGGTGCTCTGGTAGGTGGTGAACCACAACATGCGGGCGGTGTCGAATTCACCGGCATGTTGCGCCATCCGTGCCGCCAGGATCGGCATGAATTCGTTGGTCCCTGGAAGCCTGGCGCCCTGGGCAAACGCGTCCGCGGCCTTGGCGTAGTCGTTGAGCTCGGTGTAGTAAAGGAATCCGAGGTTGTAGTAGAGGCGCCATTGTTCGGGATTGTGGGCGATGCCGTACTTGGTCAACGCCAGGGCCGCTCCGGGAAGGCCGGCTCCGGCGGGGGGCCTGGGAGCGAGGAAGGTGGCCCCAAACTGGTAGGCTGGCAAGAGCTTCGGATCGAGTTCGGTTGTGATCTCCAACAGCGGCGAGAGCAGACGGTAGTCTCCGGAGCCAGAGTGATGCTGTTCTCCAAAATATTGCACGGCGCGGGTCCAGTAGATATCGGCCAGCAGGCCGGTGTAGCCGAGGCTGATTCGCCGCAAGGTTTTGCCCGATTGCAGATAGAGCTGTTCCTGAGCTGAGGATGGCCCCCGCAGGCGGTCGATGCCACGGAGCGTCGCGACCCCGCCGCCGATTGAAAGCAGCAGGACAGCGGTGGCCACCAGATTCACGCGCCGGGTTGCGCTCATTTCAAATTTCGACGCTGAAAGATCAGCACCGCTCCCGAAATCGCCATCGCCGAATAGAGCAGGGCGTAGAGGGTGTTGAACAGGATCAGGTGCCCGGCGATGGAGTCTCCGTGAGCCACCTGACTGATCACATTCAGCGCGGAGAAATCCGGAGCCAGATAAGCGATCGCGGTCGCAATCCATCCGCTGGCCCCGTGCAGGCTTCTGGCAAAGGCGCGCAGGTCCTGCGACAGGTTGCCCACCACGAACATTGCGAAGGTGAACACTGCCGCCATGAGCGGCGTCGAAAACGAGGAGAAAAACAGAGCCAGCGCACATACGATCACAAATTGCAGAATGATGAAATACAGCGCCGCCAGAACCCACACGTCCATTTTTTCGAACTTGTGGGCCACGCAAAGCAGGGCCAGGAAAACTCCAATCGCCATGAAGAACGTATTGACGACCAGGGTCCCGGTGAGGCCAAAGAATTTGCCGACAACGAACTCCCAGCGGCGGACGGGCCGCGACAACACGGTGTAGAGCGTACGTTTGTCGATCTCCTTTGAAACCAATCCAATGCCGATGAAGATTGCGATGACCACTCCGAACAGCGACACTGCCGTTAGCCCCAGGTTCACTACCACCAGGCGCTCGATGTCGATCGAAATCTGGCCCACCAGAATCGCTGCTGCAGAAAGCAGAAGGGCAAAGGCGATCAGGTTATAGAGAACGCGATCACGGACGGCCTCGCGAAAAGTGTTGAAGGCGATGGAAGCGATGCGCGCGTTCATTCCTCCGGAGTTCATACGCCCGCGCCTTTCCGGCTTTCCGCGGGCCGCAGTTTCTGAATGTAGTATTCCTCGAGCGAATGGCGCACCGGGGTCAGCGAAATCAGCTTCAAACGCTCGCGTCGCAGTACTTCGAGCGCCGCATCTTGCTGCTCCTCCGGCAGAACCGCGTTCACCATGTCGCCGCTGATCCTTGCCTCAGCCCCCAGGCTCGTCAAGCTCGCCGGGACTGTTTGGGCGTGAAAAATGATCTCCACTTTGCGCTGCGCCTGCGAAGTCAAGTCCGCCACTGCTCCCACGCCCCGCAGTTCGCCATTTTGGATGACTCCCACCCGGTCGCAGAGTGCCTCCGCATCCGACAATATGTGCGTCGAAAAGAAGACCGTCTTGCCTTCGTGCCGCAGTTGCTGGATCAAGTCCCGAACCTCACGCCGCCCGCTGGGATCGAGCCCGGACATGGGTTCGTCCAGAAACACCAGCTCCGGATCGTGCAGAATCGCCTGTGCCAGCCCGACCCGCTGCAACATTCCCTTGGAAAATCTGCGTAACTGGACGCTTGCGGAATCCGTCAATCCCACCCGCGCCAACATCTGCTCCACTCGTGCCGAGCGCCCTTTCGCGGGCACTCCAGAAAGCTGCCCGTAGTAATTGAGAAGTTCCCTGGCGGTCAGATGGTCGTAGAAGTAGGGCTGCTCGGGAAGGAATCCAATCTGCGACTTCACTCGCGGATCGTCTAATTCCATTCCCAGAATCCGCGCAGTTCCCGCCGTCGGGAAGACCAGGCCCATCAGCAGCTTGAGTGTCGTCGTTTTCCCCGCGCCGTTTGGGCCGAGGAATCCGAATACCTCTCCCTTTTCAATCGTGAGGCGAAGCGGACGCAGCGCGAGTTTCGGACGCTGGTGCCAGAAACCGACTAAGTAGCTTTTTTCCAGGTCGATGATTTCAATCGCAGCCATGCTATTTCCGCAAGTGCCAAGTCCCTTGGGTGGAATTTGAAGTGGAATCTGCTGAACAGAATTATAAGCAAAGGTTTGGGTACCATGGGGGTGTCTTGCCGCGAGGGTGGTTACGAAGGTAAAACCCAGGCCGGCGCCAGGCAGCCGGCGAATGCGGTGCCGCTACTGTTGCGGAGTGACGGTACCATCGCAGGTGGCGATCGACGCCAGACTGACGCGCACCACGGCATCGGCATAGGAGCAAAAATAGCGGGCCCCGGAATAGTTCACCAATGTCGGTGAGGCGATCGCATTGTAGGTTGAGTTTGGAGTGCCGGTGACATTGGTGAGCGCGAAGTTGTAGCCGCTTCTTTGGCCGCCGGCCAGATTGGAATCAATCAAACATGCATTGGCAGTCGTGGGCGGGGTGCAATTTGCCCCCGTTCCGCTCAGCACCGCCAGGGTAGCCGCAAAGCCCACTGTAGGGTACGCCGAATTGTACGAGATCTGTGCCGTGTTCAGGGTCCGGATCGCTGCCGCTGCGGCCGATTCGTTGGCGGCCATACGCGCATGCAAGAAGCTGGGGATCGCAATCGCCGCAATGACCAAGATGATAGCCACAACGATCAACAACTCGATGAGAGAAAAACCCTTTGTCCTTCGCATCACGTCTCCCTGATCCCGGATGAACCGATCCGAATCCAGTTTCACCAGTATGGTTGCACTTTGGATGCCGGACTTGATTCATCGGCGAACGGCCGCAAGTACTTGAGAATGCAATGGAGATGGCGGTAGATTCCTGAGCAATTGGCCATTCCGCGCAACGGAATGACATTTTTTGTCAATGACTTCCCGCACCGGAGCGAGAGTCTGAGGGGACGCTAAAGTACGTTTAAAGATAAAAAAAGCAGAGGATTTCTCCACTGCTTTTTCCCGGCTGGTACCCTCCCCCAGGTACTTTGCCAAAGCCAAACCTATTGCAGCGGCGTTTCGGTTCCGGCGCAGGTGGCCAGCACAGTGCTGGTGTAGCGCACCACGGCATCCGGGACCGAGCAGAACGAGCGCACCCCCGTCGTGTTCTGAGTCAACGGGTTGGCGTATGCATAGTAAGTCGAGTTTGGAGGTCCGCCCACGCCCACCACTTTGAACGTGTAGCCGCTCTTGGTACCCGAGGCCAGCTGCGAATCAATCAAGCAGGCGGCTGCCGAGGTCGGAATCGTGGCGCCGGTGCAAGTGCCGGTGAGCTTGTCGAGCCCAGCGGCGAAGCCCACCGTCGGGTAGGTCGAGTAGTACGAGATCTGCGAGGTATTCAAGGTACGAATCGACGCCACCGCAGAGGACTCATTTGCCGCAATCCGCGCCCGCAGCAGGTTCGGGATGGCGATGGCGGCGATAATCAGGATGATGGCCACCACGATCAGCAACTCAATTAGCGAAAAACCTCTTTGTCTGTGCATTGGTTCGGCGAACTCCACCCCAAACGGGGTCTATTTTAGATAACTCTTACTTGTTGCACTTGACCAGCCACTCTTCCGAGGTCCGCATCGAGTCAACTTGTATTCTGTTGACCCCGTATCTCTATGATCCGTGTGTGCCCAGACTCGAAGTGCCCAGACCCAGGAAGACGGCAGCGACACAATTTGGCAGGGTTGTTGTGGATTGATCGCCAAATTGTGTTAGCGAGCTTCGCGGGGAATTGATCAGAGACTGCATCAGTCGAACCTCTGTCCCGCGGTGTCCTGGGTGGGGCGCGCTTGGTCGGACGCTGAATCGGAGCTTCCTGAAAGTGTGGAGTGAACCGGAGAGAACGGGGGAAAAATAAAAAAGCAGAGGATTTCTCCTCTGCTTTTTTCCGGCTGGTACCCTCCCCCAGGTACTTTGCCAAAGTCAAACCTTACTGAAGCGGGGTTTCGGTTCCAACGCAGGTGGCCAGCGAAGCGCTGGTGTAGCGGACCACTGCATCCGAGGCCGAGCAGAAGGAGCGTACGCCCGTTGTGTTCTGCGTCTGCGGGTTGGCCCAAGCTGCGTAGTTCGAGAGTATCGGGGAACCCGATGCACTCGCAGCGAACGTATAGCCACTCTTCTGGCCTGACGCCAACTGCGAATCGATCAAGCAAGCGGCAGCGGAGGTCGGCAAAACGGCGCCCGTACAGGTGCCTGCCAGAAGGCCCAGGCTGCCCGCAAAGCCCACAGTTGGATAGGCAGAGTTATAAGAAATCTGAGCCGTGTTGACGGTACGAATGGACGCTACTGCGGACGACTCGTTCGCCGCAATACGTGCACGCAACAGGTTCGGGATAGCAATCGCGGCGATGATCAGGATGATCGCCACCACGATCAGCAGTTCGATCAGTGAGAAGCCCTTTTGTTTCCGCATTTATATTGTCCTCGTCTCCGTTTGAACTATTTGGTTGGATGACCAACTCGCCTGTACTATCGCACTCTGAGGGCCAGAGGCCCAAGTGACGGAAGTCAGATGTCCTTCTGGACGCAGACTCAACGTTTTCAGTAGCCTTCCGCCGGTCGGTAACCTGTCGTGCCATCCCAGACCCTCCCAGTATGACACTTTCAGAGACCCGGATTGACAAATTTTGCCAGTCGCTGCTCATCGCCATCATGCCTTCAAACCCCTTGCCAAACGGCGTAACTCCCACTTCTTGAACGTTGCCGGCCGCTTTTCTTGCGTGCGCTTTCCGCTCCGGTTGTAGGTCTCGCGGAAGCCGGCTCCGACGTGCCCACAACCCCGGGTCTTCACCTGCCCGAGCGAAGACGTTTACGTTGCACGATTCCAAACACTAGCCGCCTGCCCTAGCAGGTTGCGGAAAAGTCGTCTAACGTGCTGAAGCCCACCTCGTGCTCTAAAGCGAGGACCCATTTTTAACGAGTTACGGCAAGAGTGAACTGGTGCCCTTCCCGCTTCTGGCGAAATTCTCGAGTTTTTCCGCAAACTTCTAGACCTTAAGGCGCGCCCCGAAGTGTGAGCAAAGATTAAAGATTGTGGATGCACGTCTTCCGCCGGACCTCTCACCCGCTCAGGTCGGCGCTGGCGGTTTGGGACGATCTCGTTACCGTCGACTGGCACCGGACTACGCGAGGCCGGTGAACTGGACTGGGATCGCGCTAGAATCGGTTTCGACGGGGCATGGCACGCTGGGAATCGAAGGGCAGCGAATCGTCGGCCCTCTCCACCATCACCGTCGCCATTGCCATGTCAGCGGATCGCGAAAATCGGGTCGTCATTGTTTGCCTCCTGCTGGTGGTCGCGACGCTCGCTTTCTATAATCCAATTGTCCATAACCAGTTCATCGACTACGACGACCTGTCCTATATCCAAAGGAATAATCACGTTGTGGGTGGTCTGAGTTGGGAAGACGTGAAGTGGGCGTTTACGACCTCCCGCGATGGAAACTGGCATCCTTTGACATGGATGTCTCACGCTCTGGATTGCCAGATATTTGGTCTCAATCCGCTTGGCCACCATTACACGAACCTTCTCTTCCATGCCGCCAATGCGGTGTTGCTCTTCCTGCTGTTGGTGCGCGCGACTGGATTCACCTGGTCCAGCCTGTTCGTGGCCGCCTTGTTTGCCCTGCACCCGGTCAATGTTGAGTCGGTGGTTTGGGCGGCCGAGCGAAAGAACGTGCTCAGCATGTTCTTTTTTTTGCTCACGCTCCACGCTTATGATCGCTTTGCGCGGAGAGGCGGGGGCTATCGATACCTTTTGGCGGCCGCTCTGTTTGCCCTCGGTCTGATGGCGAAATCGCAGATCGTCACCCTGCCCTTCGTGCTTTTGCTCTGGGATTACTGGCCGCTTCAGCGCATGGGCGCTCCGGGAGACTTGCCGGCGGCTGCCACCTCCCGTTCGTTCGCTTATCTGGTGTGGGAAAAACTGCCCTTCTTCTTTCTGGCCGCGGCCGATTCGATCATCACGGTGCTCGCCCAGCGCGCGGGAGACTCGGTCCGCACGCTGGCGGAAGTTCCTATGTCCGTTCGTCTGGGGAACGTCCTCGCCTCCTACGTGAGATATGTAGGGAAAGCATTTTGGCCGGCCCGGCTTGCTCCCATGTATCCGCGCCCGGCGGGAGCGCTGCACGTGTGGCAATGGGTTGGGGCGGTGGTGATCTTGCTTCTGGTTTCCGCCATGGTGCTGCGCTGGCGTCACCAGCGCTACTTGCCCTTCGGCTGGTTTTGGTTTCTGGGGACTCTGGTTCCCATGATCGGGATAATCACGGTGGGCGAGCAAGCGATGGCGGATCGCTACGCGTACATCCCCTTCATCGGTTTGTTTGTGGCGGTCGTGTGGTCGATTGACGAACTGGTCTCACGGCGGCGAATTCCCAGTCTGTGGCCCGCCAGCGCGGCGGTGGTTGTCGCCCTGCTTCTTGGGTGTCTTACCTATCGTCAGGTTGGCTACTGGCGCGACGGCGAAACTCTATGGCGTCACACGCTCAGGGTCACCGAGCGAAATTATGTTGCGCACAACAATCTCGCGATCGCTCTAGCCGGGCAGGGGAAATCCGAAGATGCGATCATGCAGTTTCGGGCGAGTAAGGCACTGCATAAATTTGTGCCGACCCAGGACCTGGCGCTCGCTTCCTTCGAATTGCAGGCTGGACATCCGGAGTTGGCGATCGAGGAATGCAACGCGGTGCTGCATGATGCGGTCGAACCGCCCAATCCACTTACTTTGTCCCATACGAAGGATCAATCAACCGCGTGGAGCGGGCTTGGACAGGCGTACTTGCAGTTGCATCGCTACGACCAAGCCGCGGCAGGCTATGAAAAAGCTCTGCGCTTGAACTCGGAGGACAGCCGGGCGCTGGTTGGAACGGGCCTGTTGGCGTTGCGCGTGGGCCAAGACGACGCAGCGGTTACGCAGCTATTGCACGCCGTGAGGGTCGAGCCGAGCGACGCTCGTGTCCTTCTTTACGCCCAGGCGCTGCGCCGGGCGGGACGTTCCGCCGAGGCCGATTCCGCGGAAGCGCAAGTGCGGAAGATTTCTTCGGATTTGGGCCGGGCGCAGTTCGAGGCCGGACAGATGCTCTCTTTTGCCGGCCTGAGACCGCTGTAGAACTACGACGACAGAAAGAAACTGCGCCTACCTTTCGAATTCGAACATTACGCAGTCGTTTGCATGGCGCGCGCCTCGCTCGCAATTTTCCGAGGTTGAGTCTCATGCGCCATCCGCGCACTCTCCAGGCGGTGCATGAGCCAGGCGGAAATGGCAATTGAGGCGATCACCATCGTCCACGGAATGATCGGTGAAATCCATGAAAGCGGCGCGGCAAAACTGACCGCCGCCATCCACCCCAGACTTGCGAACGTCCCAAAAAGAAATGCGTCCCGTCGTCCGCCGTTGCTGAAGGGTAGATGGTAGGAGCACAGGGCCTGGATCATCAGTGCGAAAGGAAAAGCGACCACCAAATCCACGAAATAGTGTTCGCCGATCCCAAGCGTGGCGAAGACGGTGAAAATCACGAAGGCCAGCGCGACCGCGCGGACCCAGCGGGAGAGTCCTTTGGAATTCCACCACACCAACAGGACCCAAGCCATATGCAGGGACGGGATGGCGTTGCGCGCACCCTGAAGCGGAATGGTTTGCAAAACCAGGTGCATCGCCTGTTCGGTTGGCAAAGGATGCCAGGGAAAGCCTTGTCCAAAAACGTAGATGGGGCCGGTTGCTGGAACCATGTTGTAGAACAGAACCCCGATCGGACCGGTCACTAAAAACGCCAGCATTACGGGGAAAGCGTTTTTGTTTCTGGCGCGGAGTTGGCAGGCATAAACCAACGACAGCGGCAAGGGCAAAGCAATGTAGAACACCAGGGAGGCGAACCGGAACCACAGGTGGCGGGCAAATATTTGCCCGATAAGAAAACTAAGTTGCAGATGCAGACTGGAATCGAAGGAATACAAATAAAGGTCGAAGGTTTTGGGATGGAGTGCTTCGGTGTAATACAGCAGAGTTGAAGCCATGTATTCCGAAGCGACGAACAAAATCGCGGGCAGGAATGCGTACAGAAGCAGGACGCGCTCCTGCTGGCGCGCCCATATGGTCCGCGTGCCCAGAACCGCCAAGCCGCTCAATCCGGCGAATGAAAATGCAGCCATGAACTTGGGCTGGAACCCCACGGCACGATAGTCAAGCGCCGCCAGGACCAGGCTGGACACAGCCACGCTTGCTAAGTTTGTCCACGAGGGTTGTACGACCAGCAAAGTGATCAGAGCGCCGCTCAAAGCCATGGCCATGAACGCGTCCACCATCGAGGAGCTGTAAAAATCGGCGTTCAGCGAAAGTGCCATCGTGATCGCCGCGAGAGCTGCCGTTAGCGCAATCCTGATCGAGTTAGGGCGAGTGAACATGCAGGCCCGATTCTACTTGCTCTGCGCTAAAATGAAACGTGCTGGACAGCCTATGCCAAACCTTCAACTCAACTCCGAACGCGATATCGCGCGCGCGTCGACCTTGCCCGCCGATCTCTACTTCAGCCCGGCGACATTTGAGGATGAAAAGACCAAGCTCTTCGCCGCGACCTGGCAGCTCGTCGGTCATGTTCACCAAGCGGCGAATTCCGGCGACTACTTTACCTTTGACCTGATGGGCGAGCCGCTCCTGATCGCGCGCGGGGAAGACGGCATTCTTCGAGGCTTTCACAACGTCTGTCGCCACCGCGCGGGCAACCCGGCCACCGGATGCGGCAACCGTAAGCTGTTTCGTTGTGGTTATCACGGCTGGACCTACCGCCTCGATGGTGCACTGCTGGTGACCCCTGAATTCGACGGAGTGGAAGATTTCGATCCCAAGGAGTTTGGCCTCGCGCCGGTTCGCATCGAGGAGTGGTTCAACCTCATTTTCGTCAACCTCGATGGCGAAGCGCGTCCGCTGCTCGAGTCTTTAGGCGATCTACCTGCCCAAGCCGAAAAGTTCGATTTCCGCGGCATGAAGTTTTCCGAGCGCCGTACTTACGAAATGAACTGCAATTGGAAAACCTACATTGACAACTATCTTGAGGGCTACCACGTCCCAAGTGTTCACCCGGCGCTCAATCGCGAAATCGACTACAACGAATACACCGTCGAGCCTTATCAGCAATTCGTCCGGCAGTGGACCCCGATCCGCGGCGCACAGCCCGGAGACGCCGTGCAGCGCCGCTACCCGCAATCCGGCGACGGTGTTACCGCTGAATATTTTTGGGTCTTTCCGAACTGGATGCTGAACTGTTATCCCGACAATTTTTCCGTAAACATGATCCTGCCGCTCGGTCCCGAGCGCGCGCTGGCGATTTTTGAGTGGTATGTGCCCGAGCGGGAGTTGGGCAGCGAGACCTCCCGCAAGGCTTTGGCGTTCAGCGATGAGATTCAGATCGAAGATATCAAGATCTGCGAAATCGTGCAGAAGAACCTGCACTCCCGCAGCTACCACAGTGGCCGCTACAGTGTGAAGCAGGAAAAAGGCGTCCACGCGTTTCATCAGATCTACCGCGACCTGATGCCGTGAGCCGCGCCGCAGGTCCGGTAAAATTGAATTCGGCGAGACCAAAGGAGCCGTCTCCGCCCGTCCCAATGTCCACTTCCCGCGAAAGGCACGTCGTCATCCTCTGTCTCGTGCTGGTGGCGGCTACTCTCGCTTTTTACAATCCCATCATTCAAAACCAGTTCATCGACTTCGACGATTCGTCGTACATCGTGAAAAATCCGTGGATTCAAACCGGCCTCAATTGGGACGCGGTGAAGTGGTCGTTCACCACCTTTCGCGAAGGGAACTGGCATCCGCTGACCTGGCTGTCGCACGTTTTGGACTACCGGATTTTCCGCCTCAATCCCGCGGGACATCACTACGCAAATCTTCTGCTGCATGTGGCCAATGCGGCGCTGCTGTTTCTGTTGTTGCGGCGAGCCACCGGATCCACCTGGCGCAGCCTGGTGGTGGGCGCGCTTTTTGCTCTGCATCCCGTGAATGTCGAGTCGGTAGCCTGGGCCGCGGAACGCAAGAATGTTCTCAGCATGTTGTTCTTCCTGCTCGCGCTGCTTGTCTACGACCGTTACGCGCGCGCGGCGAAACGCCGTCTCTATCTGGCGGTTGCGATTTTATTCGCACTCGGCTTGATGGCGAAGCCGCAGATCGTCACGCTGCCGTTCATCCTTCTGCTGTGGGACTGCTGGCCGTTGCAGCGAATGGGCGCGGGAATAGTGGGGGCGGGAATGACGACCGGTGATTTGCGCGGGGCTCCCGCGCCGCGTTCGTTTGCATTTCTGGTCTGGGAAAAGGCACCTCTCTTTTTATTGGCCGCCGCCGACTCGGTGGTCACCCTGATCGCGCAGCGCTCGGGAAACGCCGTGCGAACGCTTGCGGAAGTTTCAGTATCGGCGCGGTTGGAAAATGTGGTTGTCTCTTATGCGCGATACATCGGCGAGGCGCTGTGGCCGTCGCGGCTGGCGGTGATGTATTCGCGTCCGGAGGGGACGCTGCCCGGTTGGCAAGTGGCCGGAGCGGCCGTCCTGTTGCTCGTAATCTCAAGCCTGATTTTTCGCTGGCGCGATCGTCGCTATTTGCCCGTGGGATGGCTCTGGTTCCTCGGGACCCTGGTCCCCATGATTGGAATTGTCACGGTTGGCGAGCAGTCGATGGCCGACCGCTATGCCTACCTCCCTCTGATCGGCTTGTTGATCGCAATCGTATGGGGACTGGACGCCGTAGCTTCCGAATATCAAATCCCGCACGGATATCGCGCCGGTGCCGCCGTGCTTGTGCTTTGCGTTCTCGGATGCCTCACTCACCGCCAACTTGGTTACTGGCATGACGAGGAAACCCTCTGGCGGCATACGTTGAGGGTTACCGAATCGAACTACATGGCGCACAACTATCTGGCGATTGCTTTGGCCAAGCAGGAACGCTCTGAGGAGGCGGTCATCCAGTTCGAAGCGGCCACGGCGCTGCACAAATATCCCCCGAGCCAACTTCTTACGCTCGCCCTCTACGAACTGCGAGTCGGGCATCCCAAAGAGGCAATCGGAGAATGCAACGCGGTGCTCCGGACCTCATCCGATCCAACGATTCAGGCTGCGGCCCGGAGTGTGCTTGCGCAAGCCCAGGTGAATCCTCAATAGAGAAGATCGTGTGGCGCAAATACTCCTGTCAGCGGCCTTTGAATTTGAAGTTGCTTTTGGGATGCTTTTGGCCCCGGGGCGATGTTGTCGAAGCAACCAAGACTCAAAGCACTCAGCTGCGCTTCAGCAACAGGCAGGTAATATCGTCGTGCTGCGAAGTGTTCCCGACGAAGCGATCCAGATCTTCGAGCATTCGGCGAAGCATTTCCGCGGGAGTGGATCCCGACTCGCGATCCACCAGCCTTATCAATTCCGGCTCGCCGTATTCCTCGTTTTTCCCATCGGCCGCCTCGACCACGCCATCGGCAAAAGAATCACCAGCCAGGCGCCTCTTTCCAGTCGAGTCTTGCGCACCTCATACGGTGCTTCCAAAAAAATTCCCATCGGGATGCCGCCCGCCTCCAGCTTTCCCGGAACGAGGTGTTTCGTGGTCAGCCCTTTGTGCGGAAGCGAATTGACTACAGCTCACTACGGATGATCCCCCTGCTCCGGAATCAGTCCCGGTGGAGGCGCAGGAATCGCAATGTCGAGCTTATTTACCGCCCCGAGCGAAGAAAGAGGTTTGTCGAACTCGCCAACATTTCCCACCACCAGCACCGACATCTGGTCGCGGTGCACATACTTCGCCGCCACGCGCGCAACGTCTGCCTTGGTCACCTTCTCAATCTCTTTCTGAAAGTTCTCCAGAAAATCCAGCGGATAGCCATAAAATTCATACGCCATCTTTTCCTGCAGCACCTTCTCCGGAGAATCGAACCTAAACACGAAAGAATTCAGAATCGCATCCTTGGCAAGTTTGATTTCGTCGTCGTTGATCGGACGCTTGCCCAGGTCGGCAATCTCCTCATCGAGCGCCTGAATGGATTCAATCGTGGTCTTGCTCTTGGTGCTCATTGCCAGCCGCAGCACGCCGGGATGATCCCAGCTCGATCCGACGCCACCGCCGACTCCGTACGCGAGACCCTTTGTGGTTCGAATATCGCCAAACAGGCGGGACGAGAATCCTCCTCCAAATGCCTCGTTGAACACCGACACCGCGAAATAATCTGGATTCTTGCGCGTGATGCCCAACCCGACCATTTGAATCTGGCTCTGATTCACGTCGGTCTTTTCAACCTGATAAAACCCGGTCTTCGCAGGTTCAGGAGTGATCACAGGCTCGCTGGCCGCCGGACCCTTGGGCCACGACGCAAACGCCTCGCGCAGTTTCGCTTCCATCTTTGCCAAGTCGAAGTCACCCACCACTCCGAGGATGATGTTATTCGGGCGAACATACTTGCCGTGCCACTCGATCAGATCCTGACGCGTAATC
>JAYUJG010000260.1:0-5852 GCA_043765355.1 Acidobacteriaceae bacterium
GTCGCCTCCCAACCCGCAAGTGGTCACCCCGGACGGATCGCATGGGTATTCGCCGCAAAAGGCGAGCGCAACGTGTGGGTGGCCGACGCGCCGAATTTCGAGGCGTGGCAGGTCTCTCATTATGTCGGCGACGACGGCATGCCGATTGCCGCGCTGAAGCTGACGCCCGACGGACGGACTGTCGTCTATGCGCGCGGCAGCGAGTCCAATGGCGCCGGAGAGACCGCCGATCCGACCAGCAACGTGGAAAAACGCGGGCAGCAGGTTTGGGCGGCGGAAGTGGTGCAGGCCACGCTTGCTCCCAACAAACCACGTTTGCTTGGCGATATGGGATGCGACGAGGAGGGCTGCGAGGACATTCAGATATCGCCGAGCGGAGAGTTCGCCGCGTGGTCTGCGAAGAAACAGATATGGATCGCGCCCATCACAATTAAGAACGACGATAAGAATGACGCCAAGGCCAAGACGCTGACCTTCGCGCGTGGCAACAACTCGCAGCCCAAGTGGTCGCCTGATGGAAAGAAGATTGCGTTCGTCAGCGACCGGGGCGATCACAGCTTTATCGTCATTTACGAATTCGGCCGCAGCACGCTGCGCTTCGTTTCGCCGAGCGCCGATCGCGATCTCTCGCCGCGCTGGTCGCCGGACGGAAGCCAGATCGCCTTCGTGCGGCTGGCGGGCAAGCGGATGAAAGATCCTCTAATTCCGCAATTGCCGCTGCCGTGGTCGATTTGGATCTACGACGTAGCCGCCGATTCCGCGCATGAGGTATGGAAGAGCGGAGCGGAACTCGATGACTCGTTGCCCCTGCTGACGGAAGATGGATCGTTTCAATTCGCCGCCAGGAATCGCATCGTGTTCGCTTCCGAGCAGGATGGATGGAACCACCTCTATTCCCTGGCAACATCCGGGGGCGCGGCTACTCTGCTGACGCCGGGAAAATTTGAGACCGAGGATGTGGCCCTGAGTTCGGATAAGACTTCGGTCATCTACTCCTCGAATCAGGCGGGCACCGATCCTGGCGATCGCGACCGCCGCCATCTGTGGCGCGTCGGCGTGGAGGGCGGAACGCCGCAAGCGCTTACCAGCGGCGACACTTTAGAGTGGGCCCCACTGGAAATCGCCGGGAAAGTGGTGTGTCTCGGTTCGACGGCCACGACTCCAGCGATGCCCTATGTCCTGACCTCGCAGGCACGCGAGCAGAGACGCGAGATGATCGCAAAGGCCGCGCTCCCCAGCGACTTCCCATCGGCCCAGCTCGTCACTCCAAAGCAAGTCATCTTCAAAGCCGCCGACGGATGGGAAATCCACGGCCAACTATTCGAGCCCAATCAAAGCGGCCCTCGTCCAGCCCTGCTCTTCATTCACGGCGGATCCGTGCGCCAGATGATGCTCGGCTTCCATTACATGGACTACTACCACAACGCCTACGCCATGAACCAATATCTGGCGAGCCGCGGATACGTCGTGCTGGCGGTCAACTATCGGACTGGAATCATGTACGGCCGCCATTTCCGCGAACCAAAAGATGGAGGCCCTCGCGGCGGCGCCGAATACCGCGACATCGTAGCAGCGGGAAAATATCTGCAAGCCCTGCCGAACGTAGACGCGAAGCGAATCGGCCTGTGGGGCGGATCCTACGGCGGCTACCTGACCGCCATGGGACTAGCGCATAACTCCGACATGTTTGCCGCTGGCGTCGATCTTCATGGCGTGCATGACTGGTCGGTTTTGAACGGAGTAATCGCGGCAGACGCATCCGACAAAGACGACGCCATCAAACTCGCCTTTCAATCGTCGCCAAACGCCGCGCTTGCGACATGGAAATCGCCCGTGCTGCTCATCCAGGGAGACGACGATCGCAACGTGGAGTTCTCGCAAACAGTCGATTTGTTACAACGGCTGCGGGCTCAAAAGGTACACGTCGAAGAGTTGATTTTTCCGGATGAGATTCATGGCTTTCTAATGTGGAAGAGCTGGATTCGGGCGTATGGAGCGACCGAGGAGTTTTTTGGGAGAGAGTTGAAATAGCGAAGAACTCGCTGCTTCGGAGCTTGAAATCCAAGTCACAAACTATTCTCGATCCCCCCCCGCACCCGCTCCCATGTCACCTCCAAAGCCTCCGGCAGCACCCGCGTTTCCCCAATAACGCTAAGAAAATTGGCGTCCGCAACCCACCGTGGCAGCACGTGCATGTGGATATGCCCCGCCACGCCGGCCCCAGCGGCCTTTCCGATATTCATCCCGAGATTGATGCCATCGGGCTTGTAAAGCGAGCGCAGAACCTTCTCCAGCCGCTGGGTCAAGGCCATCATCTCGTTGGCGCTATCGGCGGGCAGCTTGTCCAACTCGTCCATGTGGGCGTAGGGCACGACCATGACATGCCCGTTCGTATAGGGATACGCGTTAAGAATGACGTAGCCATGCTCCCCCCGATGAACGATGAGCGCCTTCTCGTCGCTTTCCTTGGGAGCCTCGCAGAACACACACGCAGCCTTCTGCTCAGCGCCGGTTACGTAGGCGTAACGCCACGGGGTCCAGAGATGGTCCATGGGGGCAGGGTAGCAGAAAACCGCTTTGAGCCACGAGCCATGAGCTTTGGGCAACCTGGACAAGCCAGAACCGCCAGAATTGCTCAAAGCTCGCGGTCCCTAGCTCAAAGCCGCCAGCGTAATCATTCTGTAAATTCTTAGGCCACTGGCCAGATTCTGGTTTGACACTGTTCCGAAGCGGTTGCTATAGTCGAAGTGTCCCTATGGGACGTGGTTTCGAACCAGCTGGAATTGTCCTAGGGTCGTCCGCCAGGTCGGCCTCAACGCAACCTAAAGAACACACCAGCAGTCCGCAATGCCACGTCCCGCATCGAGTCGCGCGTCAATCATCGTCGCGCGCCGGACCCCGAGGCTATGAATTTGTTCGACGACAGCACGGTTCGAACTATTGAACTCAGTAGTCCTGAATCCGCCAATCCTGAATCCAGCAGTCCCGAATCCAGTCCTGAACCCATGACGCCTTCACACGACACCCACACCGGCGGCTCGGCCGTAATTGACGCACCCGAGCTCGCGCAACCCTCTCCTGCGGAAACACTGCCTTCCGCCCCTAACCCTTCTGACACTGCTCCCACGACCGGGCATGTAGTCCACTCCGCCGACGCTTCCGACGATTCCGCTCACGAAGAGGGCTCGGCGGGCAGCGACGATTTCGCCGCCGCTCTGCACAACTTCGAGAACCAAACCGAAGAAGCGGTCAGCGACGATCACGTCATCAAGGGCACCGTTATTAAGTTGACCGCCACCCACGTCGTCGTCGATATCGGAGCAAAATCCGAAGGTATGGCGCTGATCGCCGAAATCCTCGACCACGAGGGCAATCCCAAGTTCAAGGCCGGCGACGAAATCGACGTCATGCGCGACAAGGGCCCCTCCGAAGAGGGTTACGTCAACCTCTCCTACCTTAAGGCGCAGCGCCTGCGCGCGTGGGATGAAATCGAAAAAGCATACAACGACAAAAAACCGATCAAGGGCATAGTCGTCGAGCGCATCAAGGGCGGACTGACCATCGACATCAATGGCGCCCGCGCGTTCCTGCCCGGCTCCCAAGTCGACCTCCGTCCCATCCGCAATCTGGATGGCATGAAGGGCCAGACCATGGAAGTCGCCATCATCAAACTCAACAAAAAGCGCGGCAACATCGTCGTCTCGCGCAAGCAGTTGCTCGAAGAAGAACAAACCGAAAAGCGCGGCAAGACCCTCGAACATCTTGAAGAAGGCAGCGTCCTCACCGGCATCGTCAAGAACCTAACCGAGTACGGCGCGTTCGTCGACATGGGCGGGCTCGACGGACTGCTGCACATTACCGATATGTCATGGGGACGCCTCACACACCCACGCGACCTGGTCAACGTAGGCGATCAGATCCAGGTAAAAGTCCTGAAGTACGACAAAGACAAGCAGCGCGTGTCGCTCGGCTTCAAGCAGCTCACCCCCGATCCATGGCTCGACGCCGAGCATCGCTACCCCGTGGGCGCGCACGTCCACGGTCGCGTCATCAGCGTCACCGACTACGGTGCGTTCGTCGAACTCGAACAGGGCATTGAAGGCCTCGTCCACGTCAGCGAGATGACATGGTCGAAACGGATGAAGCATCCGTCGAAGCTGGTCAACGTTAGCGACGAAGTCGATTGCGTGGTCATCAGCGTCAATCCAACCGAGCGCCGTATCTCGCTCGGCATGAGGCAGCTCGCCTCAAATCCCTGGGATACGCTGCACGATAAGTATCCGGTCGGAGCGACGGTCGAGGGACGAGTTCGCAATCTAACCGAGTTCGGCGCATTCATCGAAATCGAAGACGGAATCGACGGCTTAGTCCATGTTAGTAACCTGAGCTGGACGACGCGCGTAAAACATCCTTCGGAAGTATTAAAGAAAGGCGACAAGGTCAAAGCCATCATTCTGGCCATTGAACCTGATAAGCGCCGCCTTTCACTAGGCGTGAAACAGATGGAGCCCGATGTTTGGGATTCGTTCTTCGCGCAGCACCGCATCGGCGACATCGTGCATGGCAAGATCCTGCGCGTGGCCAACTTTGGCGCATTCGTAGAGATTGCCCAGGGCATCGAAGGCCTCTGCCACAACTCAGAAGCGGTCGACGCCAACCAACAGCCGATGCATCTGGAACCCGGCGCCGAATTCGACTTCAAGATCATCAAGTTGAATCAGGAAGAGAAGAAAGTCGGCCTGAGCATCAAGGCAGTCGGCGAAGAAGCGTCGCGCCAGGAAGTCGAGTCCTACAAACAGCCCTCGTCGTCATCGTCAAAGAGCACCACCATCGGCGATTTGATTTCCTGGAAGCGCGCCGGCGGAGACAGCAACTAACAACGAAATAAACGTAGGGACAGCCGCCCTCGGCTGTCCGACCACGTGCGGGGCCAACCACCCGAGATTTCCTTTCGCGCCACCACGAAACAGGTTGCCCCACCCCTGGCACTTTCACGGGTGGGCTGCGGCACCGCTGGTATCACGAGATTCTGCGAATGCGAAGCCCGGTGCCCCATTCATTCGCGTACTTTGCGAATGAGTGGGGCACCGGGAACGTGGCCTCTCCAAACCTCTCCACCCGACGTGCCGGGTGCCAGTAAAGCGCGACTTTTGCACCCGTTGGTACCGAAACAAGCGAGGGTTGCCCCAACGCGGTCGGCTATGACAAGCTGCACTACCGCTTTGTGCATGAGTTCGTGAATCACACTCATACTCTCGCACACCTCTGCTGTACTCGGAATAGAATCCAAGTCGTTGACTTAGGCCAGGTCAAACCAATTCGACATGTGCGTCTAGTGATTTAATGCCTCTCTAAGTCTTTGAATTCAAAAGACCGCCCTCGGGGGCTCAGACTCCCGTAAGCTACACGGTAACGCGCTAGCACAGACGAACTCCAATACTGAATCAGTGGTTCCGTAATTCATCTTCTGGAAGTTCTGGAAGCTGATGCGAAGGCTTTCCATGGCTGGAAGGCGCGGGACGGAGGCGTTGTGCGCTCGCTTCTGTGAGCCTTTATTTCGCGGCGATTTTCAAATCGATATACACCTGCGGACGATCGTCAAACTGGCTTACCGTCTTAGTGCTGCTTTTGCGATTATCGAACTGCGCGTACACCTCGTAATCGGTCGTCGGTTGCAGCGCAGGGAAACGATAGGTTCCTTCGGGGCCAACGATGTAGGTCTTCACCGCGCGAGTGTGCGTATTGGTCAGGTACACGACCGCGTTCGGCAGAGGATTGTCTCCGCCGTCAAGCACCTTGCCCGTAAGCAGGCGGGTTTTGTCTTTTTTCGTATCGCGCCCGAACAACTGCGG
>JAYUJG010000261.1:0-4311 GCA_043765355.1 Acidobacteriaceae bacterium
GTCGGGCGCTTTCTGCGCGAGATGCGGGAGGGCCTTGTCTTTCTTCGCGGGCATCGCAGCGTAGTGTTTCTCGGCACAAGCTGGGCTTTGTTTCTAGGCGCAATGATGACCGGAGTCGTGGTCACGGCCCCGCTCAGCGACCGCGTGTTCCACGCCGGCGCAACCGGCTACGGATGGCTGAACGGAGGATGGGGCGTCGGTGCATTCCTCAGCGCGCTCTATGCGCCGTCACTCATCACGCGTGTGGGGGCGCGCTGGTCGATTGCAATCTCAATGCTGCTGCTGACTTTCACCATGGCACTTTCACCGTTTTCGCCGTGGCTGGCCATGGCCGTCCTGCTCTATGGACTCATGGGCTCCGCGCGCGGCGTCAGCGGCGTCGCCATGAATACCAGCCTGATGCAGCAAGTGCCCAAGCATTTTATGGGACGCGTGCAGAATACTTTTTATTTTTTCGGCACGTTCTTGCAGGTAGGCCTCGGGCTAGCCGTAGGCTGGATTGCATCGCGCATCAGCCTGACCGCCGGCTTCGGCGTGATCGCAGCCGTGTATGCCGTGGCATTCGGCAGCGCCTGCTGGCCCATGCCAGATCAGAAGGCCGCGGCCGGCGCAGCGGAGTAGTTCGTGTAGAGCGGACACTCTTGTCCGCTGCTCTTGCCGTTGGTTTTGTAGTTAGTTTTGAATCATGTCAACCCCACCGTCAAAGGCAGCGGGCAAGAGTGTCCGCTCCACACCAAGCCGTGCGTACACCTGATATTCTTTTCTGTCCAGAAGGAGCTTCTATTCATGTTTGAAGACTTGAAAGGCGGTACCGCGGTCGTCTTCGGAGTAGCCAACAAGCGCTCCATCGCCTGGGCCATCGCCCAGGGATTGCACGCAGCCGGCATGAACCTCGCTATTACCTATCAGAACGAGCGCATGGAGATGGAAGCGAAAGACCTGATCCTGTCGCTGCCTGGCGCCGAAGCCTTCATGTGCGATGTTTCAAAAGACGAAGAAATCGCGCAGCTTTTCGAAAAACTAAAGACTCGCTACGGCAAGCTCAACGCGTTAGTCCACAGCGTAGCCTTCGCCCCGGCTGACGAACTAAAGGGCGATTTCGTCAACACGACTCGCGAAGGCTTTCGTCTGGCCCACGACGTCAGCGTCTATTCGCTGATCGCCGTGTCCCGCGCGGCCGCGCCCCTCATGGACGACGGCGGCAGCATCATGACCATGACTTACTACGGAGCGGAAAAAGTTGTCCCCCACTACAACGTCATGGGCGTCGCCAAAGCGGCGCTCGAATGCACCGTCCGCTATCTGGCGCAGGACCTCGGCCGCCGCAAAATTCGGGTGAATGCCATCTCCGCCGGACCGATCAAAACCCTGGCCGCGCGCGGTATCTCCGGCCTCGGAGACATGTTGAAAAGTCACGCCGAGCGCGCCCCTCTTCAACGCAACGTCGAAGTCGGCGAAGTGGGCAACACCGGAGTATTCCTCGCTTCCGATGCAAGTTCGGGCATCACCGGCGAAGTCATCCATGTGGATTGCGGCTATAACATCATGGGGTTTTAGAGGATGCCGATCACCTATGACGACACGGATTCCTCCCGCTCTTTTGACAACTTTATGACAACAGTACGACAGCAATGAGAGGTACCCTTACCGTATGAGCCCGCCACGGACTCTCTGCCTATACGTATGGGTGATGTTCCTGTTGACCCCTTGCTTCGCGCATCACATGGCGGTCGTTGTCGATAAAGATAACACCGTCAAGAATGTCACGTCCGCGCACCTGGCCAGGATTCTTAAAGGCGAAGTAAAAAAGTGGCCCGACGGCAAGAATGTGGTGCTCGTCCTGCACACCTCTTCGCCCGGCGAGATGAGCACGCTGCGCCACCTGAGCAAAATGTCCGAGGCCGACGTGAAAGCGATTCTTGCTGCGCGCAAAGAGTCGGTCCAGACGGTCACCTCGGATGCGGATGTAATCGACGCGGTGTCGGCCACTCCCGGCGCGCTCGGCTTCGTCGAAGAACATTCCATCAACGATCGCGTCGGCGTCGTCAGGGTTGACGGCAAGCTTCCGATGGAGTCCGGCTACCTCCCGCACTAGTAGCCGCGTGTCGCATCAGGAATCGCTGTAGCGATACCGCAAGCCCAGCCCCATAAAAAGAGGGCTTTATAGCCCCCGAGGGCCTCCGCGGTTTGCCCAGGTTCGTCGCGAAATCAAGTATCCCCGACAAGCTGCCGATTACGCTGGCACGGTGTATAAGCCCAGCTTCGATTCCATCCCCGAGCACAATGCGCTTTTTCGGCTGCCGCACGGTCCCCATGCTCCGGGAGCCGCGCGATGACGATCAAGAGCAGCATTGCGGAAGCCACACCTCTTTCGACCAGTTTCTGGCGGTCGCTTTTTGCAGAGCGCGGAGTCGCTTTGCCTGCCGCCGATCCGCTCCATTGCGACGCACCCGTGCTGCGCCACGCCGAAATTGCTGCCGTCTATACTGGCCTGCGCGTGGCTGGCGATTTCTACGAATTTCTCAGAGTGTCGCCGTCTCGCATGTTGTTTGTACTTCTGGATATTGCCGGCTTGCGGGCCGACACGCGTGACATCCTGATCGCGGTGCAGAAGACGTTCCGCTCCCTGGTGCCCGAACTGTTTGCCGGTGAAGACTTCAACGAAACCATCGCCATGAGCGAACTGTGCTATGCGATGAATCGGACGATTCTGGATGGCGGGGTCCGCAATTGCGCGGCCTTCATCGGTTGCTACAACGAAGACCTAGGGACACTTTGCTACGCCAACGCAGGCCACACTCCGGGCCTGCTTCGCGACAAAACGGGAATCACGCTGCTGGAAGCAACCGGACTGCCGCTCGGCTTGTTCTCGCACACAACGCAGAGCGCAGGCGCCTGTCACCTGTTGCCCGGCGCGGCGCTTCTGGCCGTCTCGCGCGGGATCATTGAAGCGAGTTCTTCCCCAGCGCACAGCCACGATCATGAAACGGAATTTGGCCTGGACGGGGTGCGGACAGCCTTTCAAGCCGCAGCCGTCCTCGGCGCGCACGAGATCTGCCTGACAACGATCGAGGCGGCTCGCAAGTTCACGCCGACGATGCTCACTCACACCATCCCAACGCAAAATGATCGAACCGCCCTCGCGCTGGTGCGTAATCGTCTGTGATTTCGCTTTGCCAAAGACCCGCTACAAAGGTCTTCCCCCAGCCGCCATGAACCAGCCTTCGGCCAGGAATTGCTCGATCGTCCGTTCCTGAATTCCTTCCTGCACCCGCAGCTCGTCGTTCAGGAAGTGAAAGGAAAGCTCCCCCGCGCTGCGATCGACGTGGTCGATGCGAATGCGGTTACCGTCGCGATCGGCACAAATCAGCCCCACGTCGAAATCCGCGGCGGTAGCTCTTCTAATGGTCGCTGGGTTTTTCGATGGCATCAGGTTCGCCAAAAAACAGTTGTGTGCAAACCACACGCCGAGTTGCGAAAAAGTCCAACCAGCGGCATGATGTCCACATGCGCTTTCGCGCTTGGGTGTTTACGTTTTTTGCCGCCGCGATGCTGTTCTCGATCGTCCGCGAATGGAGCGTGCCCGTCGCTTGCCCGCGGCTGGCAATCACCCGTGCCCGACAGCATCACTGAGCTTGCTTCTTCATTTTCCGCCGGATGTCGGGCCAGAATTCCTTGATCACCAGCGTGATCGCGTCATAGCCCACTTGAGTAGCCCACACGCTGGCCGTATTCTTCAAGGTGCGGTCGCTGGCAACATACGGCCCAGCCTGCCCAGAATGGTAGCCCGGGTGAGGATGATAACTGTAGGTGGAAATCGCCGACGCGACGGCGCTCCCAAATACTTCAGAGTAGTTAAATTGCCTGCGTCCGGAATCGCTGCGAGTCACGACAATCCGGCTGACGGCATATCCGGTGCGATTAAAAAAACTGCCGGTGCTGGTCGGAAAAAAACGCGGGTCCTGATGAAGCACGGAGGGCAGAATCGCGCCCACAAAAAAATTCTCGATCGTGCCATCGGCGGCATAGGCTCCATAGCGCTTGCCGTAGCCCGCTGCGCCTTGGCCGTATCCAGGTTCGCTGTCCTGGGCCTGACTGATGCCAGACAGCGCGCCGTACCACACGATCTGGATGGGGTCGAAGGAGCCACGCGCCACGACGTTAAACTTTTGCCCAGCCGTCAGCGGCACGATTTTCCCGTCCTTCTGTTCCACGGATAAGAAATTCGGAAGCGCGAAAAACAGCCGGTCCTTGGAAGTTCCGGAGGCAGTTCCGGACGCATCCTTGGCATCCTTGTTCTTGTCCGGGCTG
>JAYUJG010000262.1:0-8596 GCA_043765355.1 Acidobacteriaceae bacterium
TCTTTCGCTGCTCCACATTGGCCCGCGCCTCGGCAAAGCCTTTCACGAGCAGCTCAGCCGCGCCGGTCTTACAGTCGGCGAACTCTACCGCCGTCACCAAGAATTTTTCGGCCTGCACGATGTCGTCGAGCGCCTGCTCGACTTCGACGAACGCATGCAGATCTTCCGCTTCCACCATCTCAAACTCGCCGAACGCATCATCGGAGGCCACGTAGTCGGCACCATGGGGACGCCCGTGGAAGTGCTACAGAAGCGCATGGAAAGCTGGCTGTACAAGGACCTCTGGGACGTCCGCAACCAGATCACGGCGGCTGCCAACGAGGCGCAAGCGGCGGGGAAGCATTGAGAGTTGGTTGCGGGGTGTTCGTGTGGGGACGGGCGCCCTAGCCCGTCCAAGCCGAGCGCAGCTCGGCAGTTGCTGAGGTCGCAGCAACTCCGCGTCCTGTAGCCGCCGCTGAAGCCAAATTTGCTCCCCTGGGACGGACTCGTTTATACTTAAGCGGTTGAGCGGGAGTAACTCAGCGGTAGAGTGCGACCTTGCCAAGGTCGAAGTCGCGGGTTCAATCCCCGTCTCCCGCTCCAGTTTTTTGAAGCCCTGCGCCTGCGAGGGCTTTTTGTTTTAGGATGACGCTTTGACGTGGCGTTATGGGGTATTGTTTCAGGTAGTCCGGCGCGGTCGCCAAGTGGTAAGGCCGAGGTCTGCAAAACCTCTATCGTGAGTTCGATTCTCACCCGCGCCTCCAACATTTCGTCACCTAGTCAACACCGTTCGGAACCCGCAGTGTGCTGGCCAACGCAAATTGAAAAAGGAGAATCAAAAATGAAGATGTCAACCTTGGGAACCATACTGCTTGTGCTCAGCGTGTCGGCGTGGGGCGGCGACCAGAGCAAGGCCAGTCAGGCCGCTCTGGCGAAAGACGCGAAGATTACCATGGAAGCGGCGCAGAAAACCGCCCTCGCCAAAGAAGCTGGAAAGGTTAAGAGCAAGGAAATCGAACGGGAAAAAGGCAAGCTGATTTATTCCTTCGATATCAAGATGGCGGACGGGATTCACGAAGTGAACGTGGACGCGACGACGGGCGAGATTGTGGAAGACACGGTGGAAAACGCCGCAGCGGAAGCGCAGGAGAAAGCGGCGGACAAGAAGGAAAAGAAAGACAAGAAGATGGCTCCGCCCAACAACTAGCGCTCCTCGCTCGCAATCGCAAAATCGGCGCGACGCGAACGTATTGCCGACTGTCCCGAGGGCTCCCGCCCTCGGCGCAGCCGCGCTACCCTACTTGATTTCCTTCATCGGCAGCAACGAACCGTAGTCGTGGCCGGAGGGATCGACGGCTCGCGCTTCCACGGCGGCAAACGCTTCGCGAAGCTCGGGAAACTTCGCCACCAGAGCCTTAATGACCGCCGTGTTTTGCTGAAACATGAGCGCGGTATTCGACACGTCGGCGGCCTGATACTTGATCGCCACGTCAAAGTCGGCGCCGATGGCCAGCGGGAAGATTTCGGTTATGCGGTAAACCTTGCCGTTGGCGGTAATGTCGATCATGTTGCCGTTTGCCGGCATATCGGAGGGCTGCGCCGTCTGGGCTTCGTCATACAGCTGGTCGGTCGCAAGTGTGCTCATGATGTCAATGGGATTGGTCAGATAAATCGCTTCCCGGTAGTACAACCAGGCGTTGTGTGTCTGCGATTTGTTCTTGAAATCGCGGGCACGCTGAGCGAACCAGGGGGCATTGTGGGTCGCGGCTTGCAAGGATCGCGGGAAAAAACCGCCCAATCTCCAGTCGCTGCCGGCCTGCTGCAGGATCAAGGTTAGGGTCTTGGATTCCTGGGTCCCACTCACATCGAGAATGGTCACGCCGTACTTGCCGGGCGGCAGATTATTCAGGACAAATACCGCGCTGTCTTTGGTCTGACCCGTCTTGCCAAACACTCCGCATAGAAACTCGGCGCGAGCCAGGGGTTCGGGGCCATCGGCGGTCAGCAGAAAGGGCGGTCGAACCGCAGCCTTTGCGCCGGTGAAGGCCACCTGATTCTCTCGGACCGCAGCCTCGATGCCGGCAAAACTGGCAGCCACACTGGGAATCGAGTTCTGCTGCAAAGCCGCAACATCGCCACGCGCAGACATTTCGAAATAGTGGGTGGCTGCGGATTCAAGCGCGGTTCGCACGGAGGCATCCATGTCGGCAGCGCTCTGGCACGTCTGGGCGCGGGCCGAGACTCCCAGCAGCAGCAGCCACAGCCAATGGCGGCAATGCCGGCGATTTTGATGGGTGGGTCTCGGAGCAATGCCCAAAGGGAGAGCCTCCGCTGGCATTTTACGCGCTGCGGGTCTAGCAGGTATCGCGAAAAGTCTCGGGTTGTCGGTGACGATATGGCCAGATGACCCGATCTCCTTGTCAGCTCTCTTCGCTGTCGTCAATGCCGATCTTCGACAACCGGTACCGGAGCGCGTTGCGCGAAAGTCCGAGCAGCCGCGCGGCCTGCGACTTGTTTCCGCCTGTCCGCTTCAGAGATTCGCGAATCATTTCATCTTCCCACTGGTCAAGGGTCATTCCGTCGGGAAGGAAGCGCTCGGAGGCAGCGCCGGATGAAGCCCGATTGCGCGGCAAGTCGAGCTGTATGTCGGCAACTTCCAACGGGCTGGCAGAGGCGAGCGCGCTGGCGCGTTCGATCACATTCTGCAATTCGCGCACATTGCCCGGCCAGTAGTGGCCGACGAGAACCAGCATCGCGGCAGGCGAAATGCGGCTCGTTGTTCCCGGCGTTTCCGGCCTGCGGGATTCGTTGGCAAAGCGGGCAAGAAAAAGATTCGCGAGCCCGGGAATATCTTCCTTGTGCTCGCGCAGCGGCGGGATGTCGATCGGCACGACATTCAGCCGGTAATAAAGGTCTTCGCGAAACGTGCCGTCTTCAAGCGCGGCGCGCAGATCGCGGTTCGTGGCGGCGATCAGTCGCACATCGACTTTAATGGTCCGCGTGCCGCCGAGTCGCTCGAACTCGCGTTCCTGAAGCACGCGGAGAAGTTTGACCTGAGTGGCGGGCGGAACGTCTCCGATTTCGTCGAGAAAGAGCGTGCCCTTGTCGGCGAGCTCGAATTTACCGGGCTTGCTGGTGGAGGCTCCGGTAAAAGCGCCTTTCTCGTAGCCGAAGAGTTCGCTCTCCAGTAAATTTTCAGGGATCGCGGTGCTGTTGATCTTGATAAATGGACCGGAGGCGCGGCGCGATTTTTCGTGGATGGCGCGAGCGATGAGATCTTTGCCAACACCGCTCTCGCCGCCGAGCAGCACGGTTGAGTTGGTAGGCGCAACGCGCTCCACGGTGGCGAGCACCTCTTGCATTTTGGGGCTGATCGCGACGATGTTGGGATGGCTGTATTTCTGTCCGAGGGCTTCGCGCAGCGAGCGATTTTCTTCGCGCAAGCGGGAGTGGTCGAGCTCCTTGTGGACGACCATCCGCATCTCGGCCAGCGAGAATGGCTTCAGGACGTAGTCGCTGGCGCCAGCCTTCATCGCCTCGACCGCAGTTTCAACCGAGCCGAACGCGGTCATGACGACAATCGGCAGCGCGGGATTTTGTTGTTTCGCAGTCTGCAAAAATTCCAGCCCACTGATGCCGGGAAGTTTAAGGTCGGTGAGCACAAGATGAACCGGCTCGGAGGCGAGGAGCTTCAGCCCAGTTTCGGCGTCGCTGGCGGAGAGCGTTTTGAAACCGTCGTCGCCAAGATTCAGCTCAAGCAGCCGCCGCATCTTAGCTTCGTCTTCGATAATGAGAATCGTCGGCATTTGATCTAGTGATTGTAGGGACGGACGCCCTCGCTCGTCGAAGGCGCAGGCAAGTCGGCGGTGAGCAGAGGGTCGGCAATTTCTTCGAGGGGGAAAAAGAGTGTAAACACCGCGCCGCCTGGTGCCGAATTCTCGACCCGAATCGATCCGTGATGTCCGTCCACGATCTTCGAAACGATCGAAAGGCCCAGTCCTACGCCGGTCTTTTTTGTGGTCACAAACGGGTTAAAGATTTCCTCGCGCAATTTGTCGGGAACTCCGGGCCCGGTGTCGGCCAGCCTAAGTTCAACTCCCAAGCGCTCGTTCTCAGTAGCACGCCGCACGCCGACCCGCAGCATGCCTCCGTTGTTTGGATTTTGATCCAGCATGGCTTCGTAAGCATTCTGCACGAGATTGAGGAAGGCTTGCTCACACAAGCTCTCGTCGAGTGGAACGAGCGGCAATCCGTTCTCGTAGTCGCGCTCGACACGAATTGCCTGGGTCGTCTGGGACGAGCCTGCTTCCTGTTTGCCGGCAAATCGCGCCGCGACGACATCGAGCACGCGGTCAAGCAGCGCGATCAGATCAGCGGGATGCGGCTGGGCGTGAAGCGGACGAGCAAAATCCAGAAATTCGGTGACGAGAGCACTCAGCCGATTGACCTCGGTTGAGATGTAACCCGCCAATTCGCGGGCCAGTCCATCCGAAGCCTGCAATTTCTGAGTCAACATTTCGGCCGAGCCTTTGATCACGCCGAGCGGATTCCGAATTTCGTGCGCTAACCCAGCGGACAACTGGCCGAGAGCAGCCAGACGCTCCGAGCGTCGCGCTTCCGCCTGCGCCTGCTCGAGACGGCGATTGGTTTCGGCGAGACGTTCGGCGAGTTCGCGATACAACTGAGTCTGATGCCGGCTCTGCTGCGAAAAGCGGTTAACCACCATCGCAGCGAGAAAGAAGAACATGATGCGCAGCGCGAGGTATCCGAAAGCCTCGGCCGTCAGGTCGTATTCCTGCATTGCAGGATAGAGATACGAACAATAGGCTGCGGAACTGATCAGAGTCCAAAGCAGCGTCAGCCACGGGCCGCAGTACAGCGCCGCGGTGACGACGGGAAGATAATAAATCGGATAGTAACTGCTGTTGATGCCGACTTCTCCGGTGTGATCGATGAGGACGGTCGCCAGCAAAATCTTGAGGAGGACAACGTAGAAGACTCCTCGTTTGGGGAAGTACGCGATCAACTTTGTTTCAAAGAGCTGCACGAGCCCGATGGCCAGGATAATGAGTTGCTTGTGCCATTCGAATTGCGGCGGTAGTACGGCGAGTCCGGCCAGGAAGAGCAGCCAGATGGTGAGCCAGACGGCATCGAGGCGGCTTAGCCGCCGGGAGTCTGGATCGAGAATGGAAAACTCGGGTGCCACGCAGCTTCCATCCAACCGTAAAAGGCCGCTGGCGTCAATGAGTCGTGAGGATAGCGCCGGTACGGCGACGCTCCAACGGCGGCCCCTGCGACACATAAGGAATTCCGGTCCGTCGCATAAATAGTTTCGACTTCCGTTACGAGCGGTTGAGCGGCTATCGTTAAATTGCGGTGGCTGGAGCGGTCAGGGGCTTAACAATTCCGGGAGAGTGCATCGAGATGAACGCCGTGGCCGACCTCCGCAGTGAGCTCTCGGGATGGTACGTTCGGGAATCCGCAGCCATTGAGCGGGAATTCTTCCTTGACGGCGAAGGACGGAACGCGCTCGCGCGGCGGACGGCGCTAGTCGATGCCATGGTGCGGCGGCTGTGGCACGAAATCATCGTCCCTTCGAAATTCGGCGGTTTGGACGGCCCCAAGAACTTCGCGCTGGTAGCCACTGGTGGATTCGGGCGCGGCTGGCTTTTCCCTCACTCCGACATCGATCTCCACTTCCTGCACGCGGGAAACTCGGAGAGCGAATACGAAGGATCCAATCTGCAGGAGACGCTGGTGCAGCCGCACGCGGCCGACGCTCTGCGGGCCATGAACGCGTTGCGGCTGTTGGCACTTCTGTTGCCGGAGCTCAAAGGAATTGAAGTGCTTGTCGTGCGCGATTTTTATCATCGCTATACGGTGGATGAGCACTGGTTCCTGGCCATCGAACATCTACATCGCCTGAAAGAAACGAGATCGGAATGGGATCGGCGCTTGGCGAGCGTGCTCGGCGAACTGGAACAACCGGAACTGCTGTATCTGGCGCTGGAGCTGCATGATTCGGGCAAAGGCGTCCCCGGCGACAACCACGTTGTGACCAGCCTGCAACTCACTCAATGCTAGAGTGACAACATGCGGAGATTCAGGCAGAGGTGTGTCCGCGTATTTGCGGCGGTGTTGGTATCCGCGGTTAGCATGGTTGCGGCGAGCGCCATTCTGACGTTGGTCGCTGTCATCCTGATCGCGTCGAGCCAAATGCGCGCGCAAGACAAGCCAGTCGCGGGTTCAGTCGGCCCGCAAATCGCCAAGGCCGTCGGAACGATCAAGAGCGTTCAGGCGGATTCGATCACGGTTGCCGCCGAATCGGGCGGCGATGTTACGGCTAAGCTCGCGACCACGACCAAGATTTTGCGCGTCTCTCCGGGAGAGAAAGATCTAAAGAACGCAACGGCTTTGCAGGCGCAAGACTTGCAACCTGGGGACCGCGTGTTAGTGCGCGGGCAGGCGTCTGGGGATGGACGCACGATCGGCGCGCTGGCGGTCATCGTGATGAGACAAGCCGACCTCGCCGTGAAGCATCAACACGACCGCGACGACTGGCAGAAGCGCGGCGTGGGCGGGATTGTTACCCAGGTTGACGCGACGACCGGCGCGATCACGATTTCCTCCAGCGGACTTGGAGGAAGCCGGAGTATTGCAATCCACGTTGCGAAGAATACGATCCTGCGCCGCTACGCGCCCGGCTCGGTGAACTTCGATGACGCGAAAGCCGCGCCCGTCGGCCAAATCAAGACGGGGGATCAGTTGCGCGCGCTCGGAGTTGGAAGCGCGGACGGCGGCGAATTGAGCGCGGAAGAAATTGTGACGGGATCGTTCCGAAACATTGCCGGAACGATCAAAACGATCGACGCGTCAAGCAATACGCTGACTGTGCAGGATGCGATCGGCAAGAACGAGGTGGTGGTGAAGGTAGCGCCCGATTCGCAAATAAAGAAGCTGCCCGCGGAAATGGCGGCACGCATCGCGATGCGGTTGAACGGCGCGGCGGGCGCGGGGAATGGGCAGCCTGGTTCCGGCGCCGCGAGTGCGAACGGTCAAGGTTCGAAGGCGCAAAGTTCAAATGCCGGTCCGCCCACGGCGGAACCTCAGGCCGGGCGCGGATCGACTGGTGGGCCTGGTGGAAACGGTCCTCCCGACTTGCAGCGCGTGTTGAGCCGCTTGCCCAACAGCACGCTGGCCGACCTGCAGAAAGGCGATGCGGTCATGATCGTCTCGACCGTGGACGGCAATTCAAGCGCTGTGACTGCAATCACGCTGCTCGCGGGCGTGGAGGCCATTTTGACCGCGGCGCCGAACCGGGCGGCGGCGGCGTTGCTTTCGCCTTGGTCGCTCGGCGCTTCTGCTGGAGAAAGCGAAGCCTCGCAGTAGTCAACCATCTCAACTTTTCTGTTCTGCCTTGAAAGAATAGGGTGTGCGCTTGAAGTATTTATCGGTTTTTATCATTTGCACGATTGTGATTTTAGCGGCGGTGCTTGGCGTGGCAATGCCTGCGTCGGCACAGTCTCCGGCAACCACGGCAGCGGCGACAACGACGGGCACATTGCGCGGACAAGTGACGGATCCCTCGGGCGCTGTCGTTCAGAACGCCGCAGTGGCCGTGCTTGTGCCGGGAGGAGCGCCGCATTCGGTCACGACGAATCGCAGCGGCGGCTATGAAATCGGAAATCTCGCGCCGGGAAAATATACGGTCACGGCGAATGCACAAGGCTTCGCAGTTTTTATTCAGAACGATGTGGATGTAGCGGCGGGGCAAGTCGCGCAGTTCAACATTGCGCTCGACATCAACGTGGAGCAACAAAAAGTCAACGTACAGGCGGAAGGGCCAACTCTCGACACAAATCCGGCCAACAATGCAAGCGCGATCGTGCTCAGCGGTAGAGATCTGGAGGCGCTGCCCGACGATCCCGATGAGTTGCAGTCGGACCTTGAAGCGCTGGCGGGGCCTTCAGCCGGACCCAATGGAGGACAGCTTTACATCGATGGATTTACGGGAGGACAGCTGCCGCCGAAGTCATCGATCCGCGAAATTCGTATCAACACCAACCCGTTTTCTGCGGAGTACGACAAGCTCGGCTATGGGCGAATCGAAGTCTTCACCAAGCCTGGCACCGACAAATACCACGGGCAGTTCTCCGTCGAAGGCAACAGCTCGGGATTGAACACGCGCAATCCCTTTCTGGGCAACGCGCCGCAGGAGCCGTACGATTCCGTAGTTTACATGGGAAACATTGGCGGGCCGATCAATAAGAAAGCGTCGTTCTTCTTCAACGTGCAGCGGCGCAACATTGACGAGATCGCGGTGGTAAACGCTACCGTCCTCGACACAAATTTCCTGCCGACTCCGTTTAACGCTAGCGTGCCGAACCCGAGGACCCGCACTAACATCAGTCCGCGCATTGACTATCAGGTGAGCACCAACAACACGCTCACCGCTCGCTACCAGTTTTATCGCGACACACAACAGAACGCGGGAGTCGGCGGGACCACGCTGCCCGAGGCGGGCTACGACACGACGTACACCGAACACACGGTGCAGATCAGCGACACGCAAATTTTGGGGACGAAGGCCGTGAACGAGACTCGCTTCCAATACCTT
>JAYUJG010000263.1:0-7224 GCA_043765355.1 Acidobacteriaceae bacterium
CGCAGATCGTTTTCGCCACCGAGGTAGGCTCGTTCAAATGGGGGAGCAACGATCCCGCCAAACCCGGTGATAAACGAACCCTGAATGTTGTAACCGATGGCATTGCGGCGTTTTTGAACAGGGAAAAACTGTTTGTACTGGACGATGGGCCGGATGGTGTGAACCGTGCCGCCGAGGCCAGCGAACTCGCCGCCGATGAACAGGCTCTTGCCATGGTGGGGCGCATACGCCGCGTCGAGCGTGTTCATGGTGAAGCTGGGAGTGATTTTGCTGGTGACGATGCCATTGAGCGCATTTGGCCCGGTGATGCCGCGGAAATTGAGGTTCTCAAATAGCAGCTTGGAAGCATTGCTGACCGCAACCAACGAAGACCGGTCAAACGAATAGCAAAGGCCCAAGCGCTTGAACGAACGATGCAGCGGGTAACTTAGACTCAGGCTCAAACCGGTGCTCGACTGCGAGTAGTTCTGCAGGTTCTGCAGGTAGGCCGAAGGCAGCTGCAGATTCTGTCCGGTGGCAATGGCATACTGCCGAGCCTGGTCAAAGCTGGTCTTGCGGGTGTAAACGTTGAAACCGGCCTGGATGGGCCGGTCAAATAAGTAAGGCTCGGTGAATCCGAACACCAGGTCGCGCTGGCGGCTGCCCAGGCTGGCCTGTACGGAGAGCGTCTCGCCCAATCCAAGAAAGTTGTTGGTGCTGTAATTGAGGCCAACAAAAGCGCCGGCCAGGCCGCTGACGCCGCCTTGCAGTCCGATTTGGTTCTTGCCTTTTTCGTGCACTTTCAGGGAGAGATCGACTGTACCGGCTTTCTCGTCGAGGTGACGCTCGGTGGTGTTGTTGTCATCGGGCTTGAGTTGATCGAAGTAGCCGAGCTGGTTCAGACGCAAGAGGCTGAGTTCCCAGTAGCGGGAGTTGTAGATCTGGCCTTCTTCCAGCGCAATTTCGCGGCGGATGACCTTGTCGCGCGTCGTCGTATTACCCGTGAACTCGATGCGGCGTACGTAAAACTGCTTGCCTTCGTCCACGTCGATTTCCATGTTCACGAGTTTCTTCTCGTCGTCGAACTTGGTATCGGGGACAGAAGTGAAGTTGATGTAGCCGGCTTCGCCGTAGGCCTTGCGCAGGTTCTCGAGGCCTTTCCCAACTTTTTCGCGGCTGAAAATATCGCCGTCCTTCATGGGAAACAGACTGCGCAGAGCGGCCTGGTTCGAGATCGCTTTGTTGTTCTTGAAAGTGATCGCGCCGAGGTGGTAGCGATCGCCTTCTTCGATCGGCATGGTGATATCGACAGACTTCCCGAGCCCCGGCTGAAGCCCGGGAACGTGGAATCCGATGTGTCCTGTGTCGTGGATCTCGGTCTTCGGGTCGTCGACCAGCACCTTGAAGTAGCCGCGGTTCTGGAACTCGGCGCGGACACGCTCGGTATCTTCTTCCAGTTTGGTAGCGTCGTAGGTCTTGGAGAAAAGGTTTTCCAGAAAAATCGAGCGCGGAATGCCGATCGGTTTCAGGTTCTTCATGGCCGCGCGCAGCGTGCGGTCGTTGATGTGTTTGTTGCCCCGGAATCGGATGCGTCCCACCTTCACCTTGGGTCCCTCGCGGATGACGAAGGTCAATCCAATCGCGTTCGGCGGGATGGGACGGATTTCGGTGCGGATGGTGGCAAACTGACGTCCATGTTCGGCGAGCAACTGTTTCAGCGTGACTTCGGCCTTCTTGATCTTCGTCGGATCGTATTGATTCTCAACCGAGAGTCCGACCTTCCGCTCCTTGAACCGGTCAAGCACGTCGCTGGTGGAAACCGCATTCAAGCCGGAGTAGTTGATCTCGCGAATGGTCGGCCGTTCTTTCAGGTAGACGTGGAGAATCCAGCCCTTCGGGGTCTGTTCGCGCTCAAAGCGGATGTCCTCAAAGTAGCCGGCGTTCCACAAGGCGTTGAAGTCGCGCTCGATCGCCGCCTGGTCATAAACATCGCCAACTTTCGTGAAGATGCGGGCCTTGACGGTGTCGGCGGGAATGCGGCGATTGCCGTGAACGACGATGCCGACGATAAGGTCCTGCTGGCCAAAGGCCGGGGCAGCCATGAGGACGAGCGCCACCAGAACCAGCAGCCGATTCAAGACTGCTCCGCGCCACCAAACCACTGAGGTGGAAGGAGATGGAGACGAAGCGGCTTGGCTTTGTCTTTGTCTCTGCGGTCCCATGTCATGGCCGAGTCGCGGGGCACACACAGGGATATCCTGATGACGGCGATGAATTGCAACTACCTCGAAAAACTAGAGTCAGGAAAACGGTAATTATACGGTAGAGACGGAGAACCGTCCAAGGCGGAGTCCAAGACGAAGACGAATTTCTCCCCAGCTAGTCACGCCCGAAAAAGTTCTACCTCAATACAGACGGAATAGAACGTCGCCGCGTTGCCCATGTCCGTAAGTTTTTCTGAAGTTAGGACGTTTATATTTTTCCCACCGGGGCTGAACCGAGCCCAATCGAGCCGGGCGGCGACCACTCCGGGGGGGACGGAACCGTCAACCCGAGCCTGGAGGACGATCTCGCCCCGGCCGTTAAACGCGCGAATCTGGTCGCCATCGCGGACGCCGCGAGCCTCGGCATCGACCGGATGCATCTCTAAATCGCCCAGCTGCCTCTCCATCCCGCGGACTGATGGGACGTTGGCGAACGTCGAGTTCATATGGTTGTCAGGCTTGCGCGCAAGCAGCTCAAGCGGGAAGCCGCCCGCTTTTGACTCCGCTCCATGGCGCGATTCGCCGGGCGGAGTGAAGCCGACGACCGGATCCAGGCCTTTCGACTTTAGAGTTTCGCTGTAGAACTCGGCTTTGCCACTCGGGGTTGGGAAATTACCCAAAGCAAAAGGCAGAAAAGCCGTTCCGTTCCCGATCAACGTAGGGACAGCCGCCCCCGGCTGTCCGCCCGAGCGCAGCTCGCCAGAGTTCGCATCTTCAAAATTCAACCGGATCTGAGGCTCACGTTCCAGCCGATCCCGCGTGATGCCCTTGAGCCACGGGTTCGGAGACTCCAGGGCGCGATCAATCATCGTGTCGACACTTTCGCGAAAACAATCGTCTTCAAATCCCATGCGCTCCGCCAGCGCGCGAAACAAATCGACATTCGAGCGCGACTCGCCCACCGGATCGATCGCTTGATGCGAAACCTGAAGGTAGTAGTGTCCGTAGGCAGTCTGCAGGTCTTTGTGCTCGAAAAAAGTTGTCGCGGGCAGCACGATGTCGGCGTAGTCCGTGGTGTCGGTAAAGAACTGTTCGTGAACCACGGTGAAAAGGTCGGGGCGTTTCAGTCCGCGGACAACTTCATTGTGATTGGGACAAACCGCCGCCGGATTCGAGCTGTAGACGAACAGTGCTTTGATCGGCGGTGTGGTCATGGAGTTCAGTACGCTGCCCAGTTGCACCATGTTGATCATGCGCGCCGGACGTCCCAAGGCTTTCTCCATCAATTCGGGCATCTTGAGCGCGTCTTTGTTGAGGGCAAAAGCGCCGCTCGTCGACAGTTGCAGTCCGCCACCAATCTCTTTCCATGATCCGATTAAACACGGCAACATCGTGACCGCGCGCATTGCCATGCCCCCGCCGTCGGAGCGCTGGATTCCGTAGTTGACCCGGATCACCGACGGTCGTTGCGTTGCGTACTCGCGCGCCAGCTTGCGAATGTCGTCAGCCGCGATCCCTGTCCAGTGCGCGGCTTTCTCCGGCGAATACTCCTGCGCGCGCGCTTTTAGATCTTCGAACCCGACGGTGTAACGGGAAACATAGTCGGCGTCGAAGAGATTTTCGCCGATGATGACGTGCATCATGCCAAGCGCGAGCGCCGCATCGGTGCCGGGATTGATCGGCAAATACCAGTCCGCCAACTTCGCCGTGCGCGTGCGATAGGGATCGATGACCACCAGCTTCGCACCCTTGCGGCGCGCTTCTTCGATGAAGGGCCAGAGATGAACGTTGTTGCCGTGAATATTCGCCCCCCACGCGATGATGTAGCGAGAATGGGCGAACTGCTCAGGCTCGGTGCCATACTGCCCGCCAATCACCGACTTCATGCCAATTTCGCCCGCGTCGGAACAGATCGTCCGTTCCAGCTGCGAGGCGCCGAGGCGATGAAAGAACCGCCGATCCATGGCAGCGCCGTTGAGCGCGCCCAGCGTGCCGCCATAAGAAAAGGGCAGGATCGCTTCAGGCCCATGTTCGGCAATAATCCCGCGAAAGCGCTCAGCAATCAGGTCAAGCGCCTCATCCCATGAAATGCGCTCAAAAGCGGTCGGTGTGGCGCGGGCACCCCCGCCCGCGTGCCCAGTATCCGCTCCCGGCCCCTTAGCCTTCACCCGCCGCATCGGATACATCACGCGATCCGGCGAATAAACACGATCCAGATATTTAGCCACCTTGGCACAAAGAAATCCCCGTGTAACAGGATGCGCGGGATCGCCCCGCACTTTGGTGGCGCGCCCGTCTTCAATGGTGATCAGAACCCCGCAGGCATCCGGACAATCGTGCGGACAGGCAGCATGGACGACGCGCTTCATCTCCAGATTATAAGGTCAATTGTCCGCGATGACGTGGTGAGGAGGATTCGAGGTTAGTGAGTCAGCTTCCGCGTAGCCGACGATTTCCGCACAACCTTGTCCTTCGCTTCCCAGAACGCCGTTTCTGGATAGCTTCCGTGTGGCCGACGACCCGGACAGAACCACGCCGCCCCCAAGAAAATCGGCCAACTTTCTATTTTTCCAGGCAAGCTCGGTCATATGCGAAGGCCACTCAAGTCACACATACAATGAACGCGGAGGTTCGCCGACGCAAGGCTCGGCCAACATGAACGCCACAGACTTGCAAAGTGAACTGGAACGGTTGCACGTGGCCAGCTTCGGCTGGGCGCTGTCGTGCTGCCGCCAGCAGCGGGAGGAAGCGGAAGACGTGCTCCACACGGCATACATGAAGGTGCTCGGAGGCCAGGCCAGGTTCGAAGGTCGTGCCAGTTTTCGCACTTGGTTCTTCGGCGTGATCCGCCATACTGCCAGCGAGCAGAGGCGCAGGCGGTGGGTGCGGGAAACTTTGCTCCAGAAGTGGTTTTCTGGCCAACCCTCGGCTTCGACTGGCCAGCCAGACCCGCTCGGCTCCTCCCAGGAAAACCGCCAACTGCGTGACGCGCTCGAGCGTTTGCCCGACCGTCAGCAGCAGGTGCTACACCTGGTTTTTTACCAGGATTTGACGGTCGAGGAAGCTGCAGGCGCCATGGGTGTCTCTTTGGGCACGGCCCGCACACATTTTGCCCGCGGCAAGAGCAGACTTCGCCAGATTCTTTCTCCAAGCCTGAAATCTGATTTGTCTTCTGAGGAGGTGCGTTGATGCCGGGTGACGACAATTTTCGCGATGAGGATCTTCAGCGACGCTTCGCACAACTGCGTCTCGAGGATCAGGCAAAGGCAGGCGAATTTTACGGCGATCTGCGTCTCGAAAGACGGCACGGAACTCGGACACGGTTTTTTCTTTGGGCGACTTCGGGCCTTGCCGTGATCATCGCGGCCATTCTGATCTCGGTGAGACCACAACCGGCGGGGCGCAACACACTCAGTTCGGAAATCCCGATTATGCAATGGAAGTCGTCTACCGATTTTCTGCTGCAGACACCCGGCCAGGAGATCTTGAGCACCATCCCGAAACTTGGCAAGTGGCCCGCATACAGTCAGCCTCCGGGTGCAGGCCAAAAGACGCGGACGGATGGAACTCCGATCCGGAAAAACGTAACGAAATTATTCAACGAGGAGCACACATCATGAAACGCCATTTCATTCTTGCCACACTTTTTCTTGTTACCTTCTGTTGGGGACAAGGCGGAACGCCACCCGATGACCCCATCGCGCAAAACCTGTTCGCGCCAGACCTGGTCATGAAGTACCGCCAGGAGATCAATCTCGACGAAAACCAGTCCCGCGCCATGAAAGAAGCAATTCAGAAAGCGCAGGCAAAGTTCCTTGACCTGCAGTGGGACATGCAGTCGGAACAACAGAAACTCGTCCAACTGCTGAAGGCTCAGCCCGTCGATGAATCGGCAGCGCTCGCGCAGGTGGATCGCCTGCTCAACCAGGAGCGCGAGGTGAAGAAGGCTCAACTTTCGCTGCTGATTCGGATCAAGAACCTGCTCTCAGACGCGCAGCAGGCGAAACTCAACGAACTACGCCGCAGGCCATGAATGACGCTGTGTGAGGGGGCTTGATGCCTATGAGTCGGACGACGCAGAGAGGAATTGCGTTATACAAACCCGTTGCGTTGGTTGCGTGCCTTACGCTGATAGCGGCTTCCTGTGGCGGCAATCACGCCCCGGTTTTTCCCTCGTCTTCGCCGCAGATGGTATTCATGTTGCCCACCGGCGGAGGGTTCCCCCCAGTGCCGGGACCCAGCAACATCCCATGGGAAATCACGGTCATGAATCTCGACGGCAGCGGATTCCGCCAGCTCACCAATGACGGCAAATTCAAATTTCTGCCGCATTTCTCGCCAGACGGGACGAAGATCGTCTATACGAAGTACGCTGTTGGTGGCTACGGCTCCCCCAACGCGAACCCTGATCTTTTTGTCTATGACCTGCCGAGCGCCCAGGAAACGCGGCTCACCTTCAACCAGAATAGTATTCAAGGGGTTTGGTCTCCGGACGGCCAGCGCATCGCTTACGGAACGTATCAGAACAACGCCATTTTCCTCATGAGTGCGGACGGCTCGAACCCACAGCTGATCGCTCAGGCAAGCGGTGCGTCAGACGACTTGCATTGGGGAGACTTCGCCTGGTCGAGCGACAATTGGATTCTGTTCAGCGTGGCCCAAATCACGAATAACTGCTTCAAGGTACGGCTGGACAAGATGCGGCCCGATGGCACTTCGCGCACTCAGGTTACAGACGGTGGGCCGAATTGTACTCCTCCTGGAATGAAGCAGAGCGGCGAAGCCGATCCTGGATTCAGCCCGGACGGTCAGACCATCTTCAGTTCCCGCGGCTTTCCCGTGCCTCCCGCCGATGGTCCGCCGGGCAGCACCGAACGCAAGCTTTACAAGTTTTCCAGTGACGCGTGGTTTCCTGGGAAACCGGCGGTCGACTTGAGCCTGCCATCGGAACCGAGCTGCATCGAGGGCGTCCCGAAGGTTTCTCCCAACGGCCAGCAGGTGCTGCTCTTCCGCATCTGTTTTGATACTGGCTCGCCAGTAG
>JAYUJG010000264.1:0-2237 GCA_043765355.1 Acidobacteriaceae bacterium
GCCAACGGCAGCTCGTGGAAAGGTGCGGGGAGCGATGGCAAGGATCTAGGGGCGGACATGACCGCTCTGGATGCCGCCATAGCTGGCGCGTACTAAAACACACTCAGTGCAGTCGGACAGGCATGAACGCCAGCCTACCACGGGCTGGCGTTCGTGCTTGTGGGAACAAGCTTTCGCCGTCTCTTGACGGTTAATTTTTGCCTTGACGCTTCAGTCGTAGCTGCTATCATGCTGGTGCCGCATGGTCCATTATTTCCGCAATTCTCTTGCCCCAAATCCTCCTCTTCGTATCGGGATCCTACTTGACAGCCCGCAGCTTTCCGCTTTTTTCGCCCAAATTATCGAAGATATTCAAGCCAGCAATTTTGCCAAAATCGAACTGCTGGTGTATCGCAAAGCAGCAGCCCCCGATCCTCAGGTGCCGCAGAAACCTTTACCAACCAGCGCTTTGGGCAAGTTCGCTTACCGAGTCCGCGATCCCAAGCTCCGCAAGCAGGCTCTGTACGATTTCTATCTGAAGCTGGAAAGCCGCCGCAAGATCGCCAATCACCCGCTGGACCGGGTTGACTGCTCGCCCCGCTTCTCCGGAATTGATCGCCTCGACGTCGAACCGATCGGCAAGAAGTTCATTCAACGCTTTCCGCCAGAAGCCCTCGAAGCAATTCGCGCGAAAAATCTTGATGTTCTGCTCCGTTTTGGCTTCAACATTCTGCACGGCGAAATCCTCCAGGCGGCTCGCTATGGCGTCTGGTCGTATCACCACGGCGACAATGACTTCTATCGTGGCGGCCCTCCACATTTTTGGGAAATTTATGAAGGCTCGCCGCTGTCGGGGGTCATCCTGCAGGTTCTCACGGAGGAGTTGGACGGTGGGCTTGTTCTGTGTAGGTCTTTGTTCGCCACCGAGGCGAGCCTGAGCGTCGCACAAAATCGTTTTGTGCCCTATTGGGGTTCCACCCACATGGTGATTCGAAAGCTGAACGAGCTTCATCGCTCCGGTTGGGACTACCTGCGCGAGCACGCTATACCGCCAGCTCCTTACCAAGGGAAGCGCAAGATCTATCGGACTCCCGGAAATGCCGACATGGCCCGATGGCTGGGGCCCGCTTTGCTGAAAAAGGCCGTCCAGTCCCGGTCTCGACCGGAGATGGTTCAACATTGGCGGATCGGCATTCGAACGAATGGCAAGCGGCTTTTTGAGTCTGGCTCGGCACCGGACGGCAGCGGATTCCGCTGGGTTGATCCGCCCAAGGGGCACTTTTGGGCAGACCCGTTTCTAATCGAGCATCAAAGCAAGAAGTGGATGTATTTCGAGGACTATTCCTACGCCAAGCAGAGAGCACTGATTGCATGCGCTGAAATCGCCACTGACGGGACACTGCACCCACCCCTGCCTTGCATCGACGATTCCAACCAGCATTACTCCTATCCCCATGTGTTTTGGGATGGGAACGAGCTATTCATGATTCCTGAAGCACGCAGCTCCGGGCGAGTGGATCTCTACCGCTGCGAGGAATTCCCTCACAAATGGAAGCGGGAAGTCACGCTTCTGGAAGGTAAGTTTGTCGACACAACGGTTTGGCAGCACGGTGGCCTCTGGTGGATGGCCACAACTGGCGCGGAGCCAGCTTCGCGCGCGGGCTGTTTGTTGCTCTTTTACTCGCCATCGCTCACAGGGGAGTGGCACTTCCATCCCAGCAATCCGATCTCCACCGACATTCGCTTCAACCGCGGTGCCGGACGCGTATTCCAGCGCGGAAACAACTGGGTTCGCCCTAGCCAGAGTTGCTGCCCCATCTATGGATATAGCTTCAGCTTCAACGAGATAACGGAACTCTCCGAAGAACGCTACTCAGAACGTCCTTTCCTGACCGTTACGCCCGACGTCTGGAAGGGCTTTTGCGGCGTCCACACCTACAACCGGCTGGGCAATATTGAACTCATCGATGGTCAGAAGACGGCCCCTCTGAGTGAGGTTTCCCTGGGCTCGGTTACAGGAAAGTAACGCCTGCCGACTGAATTGTCGCCCACCTCGCCAACATGCTAGTCTCGATTCAGAGGGACGACATAATGCGTATTTTGCTTCGAAATCTTCTTGTCACAGCACTCTTGCTACCTGCCTCCGCAATCCTGGCCGGAGCTCAGAAGCCGAGCCCGTCCTCGCAGGGTAATTTCGATGGCCCCGCGGAACTGCCCCGGCTGCAGGTCAGGAGTTCTTTGGCCGACACTCCTGCCCC
>JAYUJG010000265.1:0-8730 GCA_043765355.1 Acidobacteriaceae bacterium
GATCTGGCGGAGGATCGCTTTCTGCTTGGTCTTGGCGCGTCCAAGATTTTCATGAAAGAAATCGGCGAGGGCGAAGGCGAGAAGGTCGGGCCCGCGACGGTGATGCGGGAGAGTATCGAGATCATCCGCGGCGTGCTCAAGGGCGATAAGTTCGAATATCAGGGCAAAGTATTTTCCGCCAGCGTGCCTCCGCTGAAGTCCGACGCGCACACGTCGCGCAAGATTCCTCCCGTGTATGTCGCGGGCACTGGACCGGCGATGCAGCGGCTTGGAGGTTCGGTCGGCGATGGGTTGCTTACGGCGTCGATTACTACTCCCGCATTCGTGCGGTATTCGAAAAAAAATATGGAAGAAGGCGCGGCGAAGGCTGGGAAAGACGCTTCCAACCTTATCGTGGGCTGCGTAGTCGTTGGCAGCATTGGGCGCGATTCGAAGAAGGGGAAAGAAGGCGCGCGCGAGCAGGCGGCGATGTATCTTGCGAATAAAGTGCAGAACATAAGAGGATCGGCGGATGTGTTGCTGGAATCCGCAGGCATCACGTTCGAAGAATTGCAACCTGTGGCTGACGCGATGGAAACTGGCGGACGCAAAGCTGCGGCGCAGGCAGTGAGCGACGATTTGTTGCGTAAGGTTTGTCCGATCGCTGGAACGCCGGATGAGTGCATTCAGAAAATTGAAGAATACCGAGAGGCGGGCTGCACTCACATCATGCTTGAGATTTGGGGCGACGACCGGACGGGGCAGGCGAAGTTATTTGGGGATGCGGTGTTGCCGCATTTCAGAAAGTAGCAAGAGTTGCAAAGCGCGAAACAAGAGGTTTTGGAGAGGTAAAAACCTGGTCCGTGGTCTTCGCCTCTGCAATCTGACCTCTGACTTCTGACCTTGGTCTATTTCCCCATCAGCAGTTTGGCAATCGTCGCCAGTTGCATGTTGGAGGTGCCTTCGTAGATTTTTCCGATTTTCGCATCGCGCCAATATTTTTCCACGGGATAGTCTTTGGTGAAACCGTATCCGCCGTAGATTTCGATGGCTAGCGACGTGACGCGCTCGGCGACCTGCGAAGTGAAGAGTTTCGTCATCGCGGCTTCTTTCACGAAATTCATGCCCGCGTCTTTCATACGGGCGGCGTTGTAAACCATCAGCCTGGCCGCTTCGATTTCCGTCGCCATCTGCGCGATCTGAAACTGAATTCCCTGAAATTCGGAAATCGGCTTGCCGAATTGGGTGCGCTCCTGCGCGTACTTCGCGGCGCATTCCCACGCGCCGCGGGCCACGCCGAGCATTTGTGCGCCGATGCCGATGCGGCCTTCGTTGAGCGTTTCGATGGCGATTTTGTAGCCCTTCCCGACTTCGCCCAGCACGTTTTCTTTCGGCACGCGGCAGTCTTCCAAAATCAGTTCGCAGGTTGACGACGCGCGAATCCCCAGCTTGTCTTCTTTTTTGCCGACGGTGAATCCGGGGAAGTTCTTCTCGATCAAGAACGCCGTAATCCCCTTGTAGCCCTTCGACGCATCGACGGTGGCAAAAAGGATGAAGAGTCCGGCCTCTTTGCCATTCGTGATCCAGAGTTTGCGCCCGTTGAGAACGAAGTCACTGCCTTTAAGCTCGGCCTTGGTCTGCAACGCGAAGGCATCCGAACCCGATCCGGCTTCGCTCAATGCGTATGCGCCCAGCGTGTCGGCGGCCATCTTCGTCAGATAGCGTTTTTTCTGATCTTCGTTGGCCCAGCGCAGAATCGCATTCGCCACCAGCGTGTTCTGCACATCGACGATTACGCCGGCGGAGGCATCGGCACGCGAGAATTCTTCCACGGCCAGGATCGCTTCAAAAAATTTGCCACCCGCTCCGCCGTATTGCTCCGGAATTTCGATTCCCATTAGCCCAAGATGAAAAAACTGTTCCAGCAGGCCGCGATCGAACACCGCTTTTTCGTCCATTTCTCTTGCCAGAGGGCGGATCTTGTCGTCCGCGAACTGACGAACGCTGTCGCGAAATAGAATCTCGTCGTCGGTGAGAGTGGTGAGCGGCGTGGGGCTGGGAAGTTGCAGAGTTTCCGGCATGGAGACACCTCATTCGTAGAAACGCGGTTCACCGCGTCTGGGCAGGATGGCGAACTCAAAATTGTAGCAGTAGCAGGCTGCCGTATTGTCGACTGCTCGGTCGGTTTGGCGCGCTGCCCTAACGGTTTGCGAGATCGGGAGCGGACGGGCAACCCCAAGCGTGTCAGCTATAATCTGTGCAGGTAGTTAAGAGAAGCCGTCCGGGCCAGCCAGCCCCGGATCCCGCCTTTTGGGGGCACCATCTTGATTGTCAGGAGCTGAAATTAGGAGTTGGCTAAGGTGCGACTTGGAGCGAGATGGAATCCCCGGATAACAGGAAAAATCTGTTGAGACTTTTGGTGGAACATGACCCGGCCAGCCCGGAATTCCGGAGCGGAGTGCGCGAAGCTCTGCGCCCGTCGGAACCGCGAGGCGACGCTGGGTCCAACTTTTCCGATTCCAATAACGATGAGTTCGACCTGTGGCGGGACGTTTTCGTTCAGCAACAGATGCCATGGGGGCGGTTCTTGCAATCGGCGCTCCTGCATCTGGCGGCGCTGGCGCTCATATGGACGATTTCTCTCTCCTGGATTCGACAGCAGAAAATTTTGGACCATGCGGCTTTCGACCCATCGTCGCTGATAGCGTACACGCCCGAAGAAGAAGCGAAGCTGGTCCACCTTCGCAGATTGGAACCAAAGGCCGCGAAGGCAAGTTCACAGAGCGCCCCAGCCGAAGCGAAGCAGTCGGTCCTTTCGGTTGCGCGGGAGGCTAACCATCAGTCCCAGGCTATAGCGGCACCCGATCTTAAGTTGGGCCGCGACGCCGCGCTTCCCAACATCGTCGCGGCCGGAGCCATCGTTCCCGCGGTTCCCTTGGAGGCAACGCGAGCTTCGAAGAGCCGCATGATTGCGCCGGACGTGCAGGTCGTGGCACCACCTCCGGACGTGCAGTTTGCGCCCGACCGAGTGGTTCGGGCGGCGATGAAGTCGGAGGTGATCGCGCCGCCTCCAGAAGTGACGCGTCGGCAGACGCGCGGCCTGACCGGGCCCGACGTAGCGGTTGTGGCACCGCCTCCAGAGTTAACGCAATTGTCATCATCCAAGGGGCACGTCGGGTCAATGAATATTGGGCCGAGTCAAGTGGTGGCGCCGGCCCCGCAGCTCATGCTGGCGGAACAGCATTCGGTGGCGTCGCGTGGGCGGGGCAATCTGGTGGGTGGGGGCGTTCAGCCTGTGGGGCCAGCGCCCACCGTGGCGACGGCGGGTGGCGGCAGAGCGCGCGGGCGGATGATCGCCGGAATTCCTTCGGTTGCGCCCACCGGACCTGTCGGTGTGCCGGGTGGGAATCGGCGGGGGCTTTCCGCGTCGACGCAGGGGAAGGTCGGCGGCCGGGGCATAACAGATTTGGGCGCGTCGAAATCGGAGGCACAGGGATCGAGCGGTCGCCCCGGCGGCGCTGCGAATGGGAAGGGCGGAGACACCGGAGGCGAGATGGCCAGTCTCTCGTCTTCTGGTTCTGGGGACGGAGCGGGCGGGGATAAAGCGGGTGCGCGCGCGGCTTCTCCCGTGGCGGACGACAATCTTACCGATGTCGAGCGCCAGGTCTTTCGCGGCAAGCGCATGTATGAGATGAGGCTCAACATGCCGAATCTAAATTCCACGACCGGCAGTTGGGTGATGAAGTTTGCGGAACTCGATGGCGGACGGAAAGTAGGGGAACTGCTGACGCCGGTATTGACGGAAAAATCGGACCCGGGCTATCCGCTGGAATTGATTCGCGCGAACGTGCACGGCATGGTCACTCTCTATGCGGTCATTCACTCGGATGGCAAGGTGGGCGATATTCGAGTGCTCAACAGTCCGGACGAACGATTGGATCCCTATGCGGCGCAAGCGCTGGCGCGCTGGAAATTTCTGCCTGCGGTGAGAGCGGGCAAGCCAGTGGCGCTGGAAGCCGTGGTGGTGATTCCGTTTCGGGTGCGGCGCACTTTTTGAAGACGGCGACGGACTTGCAGTGATCGCTAATCGTTGAAGCCGTTTCAGGCTCCCTACAAAGTGCGCAACCACAGAGGACGCGCAAGGACAGCGGATCACGGGGCTTGATCGCTGCGTTCTTAACGCTGGGCAGATGCAGATTTTTCGCCGGGCAGGGCGGCGTAGACGGCGGGGTTGGCGCAGACTTCGTAGTAGTAACGGTCGGTCCATTGCAGGATCGAGAGATCGCGGACATCTACCTGGGCGATGCGGCTTTTGCGAATGGCAATCTTGCGAAAGATCCCGTTGGCGATGGGAACGGTGCCGATGAAGAACTCGCACTGCTCATCGACCCATGGCCCTTCAAACCCGAGTTCCGACGACTCCGGCCACGGAGAGAGTGAGAGCTCAAGCTGCAATTTGCGAAACGCATTTTCGCTGAGACAAATTCCACCGACGTTGTAGTTCAGCCGCATTTCTTCACCGCCGGTTTCGGCGCTGGCGCTCTCGTTGTTGTTGGCTCCGGCACTGGTTCCTCCGCCAATCTGAACTGAATACACCTGAAAGACTCCGGCATCGGCAGCGAGCTTTTTGCGTACGCGCTTGCTGCATGAGGAGAGACGGTCGCTCTCGTTGATGGCGTCGGAAATCATGATGCGGTGTTCGCCATCCATCAGGTAAAGAGGAGCGGAATCCTGATAGGCGATGCCGAGGCCGACTTCCATCGGAGGCAGACCGGAACATTCCAGTAAACCGTTGTACTCGCGCAGCAGCCTGACAATTTCCCACGCCAGGACGCAGGTGCGGCCAACGCTGAGCATGGCTTCGCCTTCGCGCTCAAGCAGCGCGACGATGATGGCGTCGCCTTCGAGGAAAACCTTGGTGGCGCCGTATTTCGCTAAAAGCTTGTTTACGGGATCGTAGAAATTGAGGCTGAAATAGGAGGCGGCGTTCATGCCTTTTTCCATCAGCGAGCGGGTCAGGCGGGAAGAGTCGCGCACGTCGGCTTTCAGAATTACATGGTGAGCCACGCGATTTTCGGCGGCCTTCTGATCTTCGGGAGGAAGGAACTCGTAGAGCATGCCGTTGAGCGTGGAGAGCTCGCGGACTTTATCGTCGCTGACCAAGTTGATGCTGTCGAAACCGGCGCTGAGGGCTTCGAGGCCGCGCAAATCTCGGTGGTAACAAAAGAGGTCATGCAGCAAGCGGGCGGCAAAGCGATTGCGTTCGGAGCCGCGGCAGGACGCGACACGTCCGATGGCGGCAAAGAGCCGATCGGAATGAAGGCGGCTTTCGGCGATAATTTTTTCGACGCGCGCGGCTTCCTCGCGGAACATCAGCGCGTTCTTGAGCTGCTGCGGGTTGACGCGCGGCGCATATTCGGCAAGCAAAGGAACGGCTTCGTAGGAAGCGACGATATGAGAGAGAATGCCTTCGCGTTGCAACAGACGCGACCAAATGTCGAGGCGGTCTTTGCGATTGCGATCTTCTGACGTTGAGTCTTCGCCGTTTCCGGTGCCGACAAGAGTGGCGGCATTCTCCGGAACATTGAGCGCCTGTTCCAGATGGGTATCGTCGTCAGCCTCGCCGTATCCGATTTCGCGCAGAAAATTCAGGGCGTACTGGCGAAGATTTGGGAAACGGTCGGGATCTTTGTCGAAGTTGCCGAACATGTAATAGTGCTCGGCGCAGAGATAGTCGTCGCGCCCGTCTTCGGTAAGAATCAGCGGGTTCAGAAACAGGCGATACGTGTCGGCCGGCAAGTCGCCGAGCAGTGACCGGCGAGTGCGAGCCAGCGTTTCCTTTTCGATTTCGCGAAGCAGGTGAAACATTTCCTGTCCGGCGCGGCGGAGAATGATTTTCTTACGCACCTGGAACGTGGAGACGAGTTCCTGGGTTTGCAGCATCTTCATTTGCCGCACGTTCTCGAGCGACTTCGACTTCATGCGGCACTGTTCCAGGATTCGGGCAAACTGCGTTTGCAGTTCCGTGCGTATGAACTTGAGAACGGCCAGACGGCCGAGCAGATCGACAGAGGGGTTACCTTCGGCCTTGGCGCGATTCAAGATCGCGAGGTGAATCGACACGAGAAGAGTTTTCAGGTCCGCCGGGCCGGACTTTCGCAACTGGGTGGTGCCCTCGGCAGCGCGGATGAATTTGGTTTGCGTTGCGGAAGGAGTGTCCATTTCAAACAGAGCTTCCACCTCGCCGAAGCGGCAGATGTAACGCGCGAGGTGAAAGCTTAGATCGGCGGTGATTCGCGGGCTGAGAAAGACGTCATAGCGAAGATTGTCGACGCCCAATTGCAAGTCGGTGAACGCGAGCGTGATCCCGTAGTACTGAAGGTCGGGACGGCTGGGTGGTTCAGAATTACGCAACCGAAAAATCGGGAGCTTGGGCATGGCGCGAAATTGTCTCTTGTTCTGAACGGCTGGTTGCAAATTACTGAATCGGCGACACTAAGCTGGAGGCTAACACGGCCCACCGGACGGTCGAAAGTTACTCCGGTGTATTGCCGAGCGTGACTTGACTGGGGCTATTGGCTTGCCAGGCGCGCCCGTTCGAACTCATCGCCTTTTTTCCAGCCAACGGGATGCGCCTGGTCGGCGGCTTCCCAGCCCAGCGCAAACCCGAAGCGGGCCATCGCGGCATCGGAGGTGTAGTCCATGCCGGGATGATATTCGTCGCTCGGCTGGTGGTAGTGATGATCGGTATAGTCGGCGTCCTGCGCCATGCCCCAAGCTTCGTCGTGGCCTTTGAACTTGATCCCCTCATTGATCGAAAAGGATGGTATGCCAACGCGCGCCAGACTGAAGTGATCGGAGCGATAGTAGTGTCCGGCCTCGGGGTGGGCGTCGGGACGAATTCTGAAATGAAAATCCTGAGCCGTCGCCAGCAGGGCGGGATAAAAATTGGTTCGCTCCGCGCCCGCCACTTCAACTTCTTCGGCCGCGCCGAGCGGCCTCACGTCGTCGTAGTTCAGATCGAGCGAAATCTTGCCGGGTGAAATCGGCGGATGTTTGCCCAGATATTGTGAGCCGAGCAATCCCTGCTCTTCGGCGGTGACTGAGGCGAAATAAATTGAGCGATACGGCTTCTGAGCGGCGGTGCCGTACACGCGCGCGATTTCCATCAGAATGCCGCAGCCGGTGGCGTTGTCCATGGCGCCGTTGTAAATGTTGTCGCCGGGCATGTCGGGACGGATGCCGAGGTGGTCGTAGTGCGCGGTGTACATGACGGCTTCATCTTTGAGCGCCGCCTGCGAGCCCGGAAGCACGGCGACAACGTTGTTCGATTCGAAGGGACGCACTTTGCTCGTCATGTGAGCGGATAGACGGACATGAAGCGGCACCGGCTTGAAATCGCGCGAGGTCGCAGCGGCCATCATCTTGTCGAGATCGAGGCCCGATGCGGCGAAAAGATTGCGCGCAACGCTGAGCTGAATCCAAGCAGCCGACTTCAACAATGGAGTGCCGTCAAGTTTGAGATAAGACTTTTCGCCAGAGTTGGAATTGCGCACGACGTCCCAGCCGTAGCTCGCCATCTCTGTCTTGTGGATCAGAATCGCGCCCACGGCGCCTTTACGGGCGGCTTCTTCGTATTTGTACATCCAGCGGCCGTAGTAGGTGAGAGCTTTGCCAGTAAAGAATTTCGGGTCGTCCGAGGGTGGCTCGTTGACCAGCATCAGCAGGACTTTGCCTTTGACGTCCACGCCTTTGTAGTCGTCCCAGTTGTATTCGGGGGCTTCGATGCCGTAGCCGACGTAGACGATGTCGGCATCGACGCTCGATTCGAGTTGCTGCGTTTGATCGTAGGCGACGTAGTCTTCAAGCGGCTTGAGGTTGGTCGGAGTACCGTTCGCGGGAACGAGCTTGAAGGTGGTGCCGGCTCCGGGCGTGATTCCAACCAGCGGAACTCTTTGCAGATAGGTGCCGTTGTCTCCGGCGGGCTTGAGTCCATAGAGCGCGAACTGCGCAGCGATATACTTGGCGGCGACGTCGCCTCCGCGCTGACCGGTGCCGCGCCCTTCGAGCAGATCGTCGGAGAGAAATCGGACGTGAGTCTCGATGTTCTCCGGGCGAATGCTCTGCATGGCGTTGATGGCGGCAGGAGGAAGATGCGAGCCGAAGCGGGCCTCGGCCCGGGGTTTCGGAGGCTTTGTTTGTGCGGGTGCTGCGGCAATCGCGAGCAGGACAGCGGCGAGCACGGCAAAGGTGCGAATGTTCACGCAGGACCTCGAAGCTTATTGATGAGGGAATACCAACGGATTGTAACCGCAAATGAGGGGATGAGCGTCACCCATACGAGCATCGTACTGCGGTAACGAGAGCTGCTTTCGGTTTCTATCGAGGAGTTGGTCCCGCGACCGCGGGATCAGTTTTTGGAGCCTCAACCAGCGCGGAAGTCGCGGACTTCCTCTCCCGGCTTGAATATCGGCGGCGGCGTGGTTTGCTGCGCGGCGGCCAGCTTGCGATGGATTTCCTCCACGTCTGGCTTTACCCATCCAACGCTGCTGATTTCGATCTGGCCGTTTTGTCCTATCAGGAACAGGCTGGGCACATTGGTCAGGCCATAAGCATTCGAGACCGCGTAGCCGCTTGGATCGTCGAGCAAAGCGGGGAAGGTGACGCCGTACTCTTTCAGAAAGGCCGCCGTGTCGCGCTGGTTGTTTTGCGAGATGCCGACGATCGTGATTTTCCTATCGCCATATGCCT
>JAYUJG010000266.1:0-10407 GCA_043765355.1 Acidobacteriaceae bacterium
CTTGGCCAGGGAAAACTTCTTCATCTGCAGATACAAATACGCGATGCCCTTGATGCTGTTGATGTTCCGGGAATCCACCTCCAGCACTTGCTTGTACTGCTCAATCGCCTGTTCGCCATAGCGGTTGTTCTCGGGAGTATCGGCGCCCGGAATGTACTGCTGAGCAAAGGCTGTGGCCAGATACAGGCGGGCATTGATGAGTGAGGGGTCGAGGGCGACGGCTTGCTGAAAGTGGTCAATCGCCTGCTCGAACTTGGAGTTCTTGTAAGCCTGCACACCCTTGTTGAGGTGATCGCGCGCCTTCAGTTTGGCGCAGCCGACGCTGGAGAGCATCACCAGCGCGGCGGCGAACACCACGAGAAGCCGTTGCGTCGTTTTCATTGCTTTATAAATCTCCCTTGCCGCGGAGTGGAAAAGAATCCTAAATTTGGAGAGCCGGACACCCTCGCCCGGCTGGCCTTGTGCAGGACGTTTCTAGTTGCCCGCTTCGATCTTCGCTGTAATCAAGCCAATCTTATCGACGCCGGACGAATGCGCAATATCAATCACGTTGGCCACGTCCTGGAAGGGCACGTTGTCGTCGCCCTTGACGAACATCACTTTCTCGGCGCGTGTCTTGAAAATATCTTCCAGGCGTCCCTGCAGTGTTTCCCAAGTCGCTTCATCCTGATTGATCTTGAGTCCCGGAGGATTGCCCGCGCCGTGATCGATCAACTGCACCACAATGGTGCGATCGGGCGTCGGCGGCGGTTGTTTCTGATCCTTCGGTGGAGGCTGGGGCACCAACGCCTCTAAGCCTCTGGATACCACGGGCGTAATCACCATGAAAATGATCAGCAGCACCAGCAACACGTCAATCAGCGGCGTGACGTTCATGTTCGCGTTCTGGCCCCCTTTGGAGCCCATTGCCATGCTCATAGTCGATCTCCTGTATTTCTACTAACGCTACTGTCCGCCGACAGGCGCCGCCGTGACTGGTGGCGGGGTTAAGACTCCGGTCTTTTTTTGTTGGGTCAAAAGCCCGAGCTGGTCCACACCGGCGGCGCGAACATTATCGACGACTTCAACTACCCAGCCGAACTTCGCCCGGGCATCGGCCTTTAGAAAAACAGTTTTGTCGGTCCGGCTGGCCAACTTGTCCTTGATCTTTTGGGTAAGCTCATCCGGCTTGACTAGATCCTTGCCAAAAAAGACCTTATTGTCGCGAGTGACAGCGACCTCAAGCGCGTCGTCCTTGTCGGCGTCGTGCATTTCCTTGGGACTCTTGACCTGAGCCATGTCCACGGAGACGTTTTTTTGCAACATCGGCGTGACCACCATGAAGATGATCAGCAGTACCAGCATCACGTCCACCATCGGTGTGACGTTGATATCGGAACTGATCTTCGCCCCTTCGTTTCGCTGCGCTAATGCCATGGAATTCTATCTCCTGCGTATCTTGCCTGCATCGCCCCACTTCGTTCGATGGAGAGCCGGACGTCTCCGTCCGGCTTCGCCATCCGCAACTCATGGGTACAAACACGGGTACAAAACAGCGACCGCCGAATTAGGACCGGCGCATGCTCCGGCGCTTCAGGAAGTAGTCGATCAGTTCGCTCGACGAGTTATCCATCTCGACGTCGAACGCTTCCACGCGACCGGTCAAGTAGTTGAACATCATGACGGCCGGAATCGCCACGAACAAGCCGACCGCAGTGGTTACGAGCGCTTCTGAAATTCCGCCCGCGACTGAGGCCAACCCGGTTGCGCCGTTCTTGGCCATGCCGTTGAAGGCGTTGAGAATGCCGACCACCGTTCCGAACAGTCCCACGAAGGGAGCCGTCGAACCGATCGTTGCCAGACCGCCCAAGCCGCGTTTCAATTCGGCGTGCACGATGGCTTCGGTGCGCTCCAGAGCGCGCTTGGAAGCTTCAATCGTCTCGCCAGGAATTTCACCCGGGCTGTCTTGGTGGGCCTTGAATTCCATCAGGCCAGCCGTGACCACCTTGGCTAGGTGGCTCTTCTTGTTGCGCTCGGCGACTTTGATCGCTTCGTCAATCTTGCCTTCGCGCAACGCCCCGGCAACCGCGGGAGCGAACGAGCGTGACTGATTGCGGGCCGCGTTGAAAGCCATCCAACGGTCAATCATCACTCCGATCGACCAGCCCGACATGATGAATAGAACGATAACCACGAACTTCGCCAAATAACCCATCTGGTGCCACAGCGAAATCGGATCCCAGCCGACCGCGCTGTCGTCAAACATCCAGGCGGCGAAAAGATGGAAATTACACAGTGCGACTGCTGCCAAGTTCACTACCATGAGTTGTTTCTCCTCCTCGGAACTAGTTCAAACTCGCTTTTCAAACTCTCACTGTAGAGACGCAGCTTGCCGCGTCTCACTCTGCGGACCGAGACGCGGCAAACCGCGTCTCTACAGCAAAACCGTCATGCCAAACAAATGAAACCCCGGCACGCCTGTGCGGATAAAACCTCCGCAAACTGTCAATCTGAACCCTTTGATGCAAGAAATCGAAAGCGGGCAGAACGTGCCTCGGATGGTCAAAGCCATCCAAATCTCCCGTCTCGGTAAATCAGGTGGGACGGGGAGGGCACCTAACCGCCATACACTAAATTTAGCCCGGCGCAAAAGCAACCGGGATGGGCCGATCCGGAGGCGCTAGCCTCCGGATAAGCTGAAGTTCACCACCACCTGCGTATCCACAGCCACCGGCTCGCCATTGAGCAAGTAGGGCCTGTAGCGCCATTGCTTCACGGCCTCGATCGCCGCCGGTGCCAGCATGGGGTGTCCGCTGATCAGCTGCAGGTTCTGAATCGTACCCTCTTTGCTGATCTCCGCCTGCAGCACCACCGCCCCCTGAATGCGAGCCTGTTTTGCCAGCTGCGGATACGTGGGCGTAACTTTCTTGATCAAAAGACCAGTAGACACGCCGGAAGACACCCGAACCCGCTGCGGCGTCGCCACTTTCGGGATCAAGGCCGTCGAATTCAGAATGCCACCCATCACGCCGCTCGCCGAGCCTCCCGGCACTCCGCCCGGGACGCCACCGGTGACGCCAGCGCCCAGGTCCGGCGGCGCTTCTTCTTCTTTAATCATTTGAACTTTATCTGGAATCTTCGTCGGCGTGCGCAACTGGCCATTGATGACTTCGCTCTGGATCTTGACGACCTTGATCGCGGCTGCTGGGGGCGGCGGCGGGGGGGGCGGCGGGGGCACCACCAGGAACGTCATCAGGTTGCCCTTGGGCAGCGCATCGGTATAGATCAGAGGGATCAGGATCAGAATCCCAATCAGCCCGAACTGCGCGAAAAAGGAAATAATCGTCGTACTCAACCGCTTCGTCCTGAGCTTGTTTCCCGACTCAATGAGGCTGTCTTCAAACATAGGATTCTCCTACACCAGACCGCACGAGAGATTAGACACCGGCTGCATCCCGTTTGCTCCCGCTCTTTGGAGCATCTTGCCTCAGCTCCCTGCCTCTACGGGCAGGTGAGTGATTCTACGCTACATGGCCGATTTAGGCCTTAACTTTTTCCTTCGGTTGCGTTGGCCCGCTCCGCAGCGGCATGGCCAACGGCCGTTTCCCCTGCTCGCCACGCCATTCCTGATAGGCCACCAGAATCGGGGCCGCAATCGCGATCGAGGAGTAGGTCCCGATCAGAATGCCAATCACCAGCGCGAGGCTGAAACTGTGCAACACCTCGCCGCCGAAAAGAAACAGAGCAAGCACGGTAAGGAAAGTCAGGCCCGCTGTCAAGACAGTTCGGCTTAAGGTCTGATTAATACTCTTGTTGACGATGTCGGCCAGCTTGTCCCGCCGCAGCAGCTTAATGTTTTCCCGTATGCGGTCGAATACAACGATCGTGTCGTTGTTCGAATATCCAATCAGCGTCAGGATGGCGGCAATCACGGTCAGCGAGATCTCCCGGTCCAACAGCGAGAAGGCGCCGACCGTAATCAAAGTGTCGTGGAAAACCGTCAACACCGCGGCGACGCCATAGATCCATTCAAAGCGCAGCGCCAGGTAAACCAGCATTCCAGCCAGCGAATATAGGGTCGCGAGCAGCGCCTGCTTACGAAGTTGCTGCCCCACTTGCGGGCCCACGATCTCGACATTGCGGATACCAAAGTCAGAGGTAAAAAAGCTGCCCTGCAGCGACGTTACCGCCGCCGGATCGGCAACAATCTTCAGCTCGTCAATCGAGCCGAGTACTCCGCCCTTGTTCTTGTCGCGATAATCGACCATGGCCTGCGCGATGGCGCTGTAGCGAGTGCCAGCGTCGCTCGAACCCGAACCCAGAAGCAGCGGGTCTTTTTCCAGCAGATAATTCGCGATCGCGATCGAGCTGGAATTGTTCAGATCCTGCTTGCCCGGAACCGCGTTGCCCTCGAGCGCCTGCTTGATCAGGTCCTTGCCCTTGCTCAGGTCCTGTTCGCTGGTCTCCTGAATATCGAGGGCGATCAGCACTTCATTGTTGGCAGCCGTTCCGATGGACTGGACGCGGTGGTTCTTCAATCCTGCCCGGTCAATCGCAGCACTGATGGCCGAAATATCGGGCGTGTGTGCGTATTTCACATTGACGATGGTGCCGCCGCGAAAATCAACGCCCAGCGGAACCGGCGACCCGGTTGTGATCCAGCGATGACCCATCGACATAAGTCCGGCCACGCTGAAGATCAGCGAAAAGGTGAGGAAGTACCACTTCTTGCCGAGAAAATCGATGTTCGTGTCTCTAAAAAATTCCACGCTGCTTCCAGTCCCTTCAATCTCAAAATCGGTCGCTGGTCGTTAGTCGCTAGTCGTTCGCGAGTCTCGCCCGAACGATGCCGCCCGAACGACTAGCGACTAGCGACTAACGACTGCCCCTAAATACTCAACGCTTCGCCGCGCTGCTTCCGGCTCAACACCCAGTCAAAAATCACGCGCGACACAAACACTGCCGTAAACAGATTTGCCGCCAATCCAAACACCAGCGTCGTTGCAAACCCTTTTACCGGCCCCGTGCCAAACAAGAATAAAATCGCCGCCGAAACAATCGTCGTGACGTGCGTGTCGACAATGGTGATCCAGGCGTGGGCAAATCCCTGCTCCACCGCCGAGGGCGGCGTCTTGCCGTTCCTCAACTCTTCGCGGATGCGCTCAAAAATCAGCACGTTCGAATCCACGCCCATGCCAACCGTCAGAATCACGCCGGCAATTCCGGGCAAAGTCAGCACCGCGCCAAAGTAGCCCATGAACCCAAGCAAAATAACCAGGTTCAGGATCAGCGCAATGTCGGCATTCACCCCTGCCCAGCGGTAGTAAATCAGCATGAAAATAAGCACGGCCAACATGCCGTAAATCGCCGCATTCACGCCCGACCGAATCGAATCCGCACCCAGCGACGGTCCCACCGTCCGCTCTTCGAGATACTTGATCCCCGCCGGCAGCGCGCCCGATCGCAACGTCATCGAAAGATCGTGCGTCTCCTGGTCGGTGAACCGCCCATTGATGACGCCCGTATCGCGAATGGCGTCTTTGATCACGGCCACTTCCTGCACCTTGTTATCGAGAATCACCGCGAGGCTGTCGCCCACGTGAGTGGATGTAAACGAGTAAAACTTGCGGCCGCCTTCGCCGGTAAGAATAAAACGCACCGCCGGCTGTCCATTTTCGTCGGTCGCAGGTTCTGCGGTCCGAAGATCGCGCCCCGTCACCGCCGATGCCCGGGAGATCAAATACCAGGCCTCGCCACCCTCGGTGTTCCGCGATCCAATGCTCTTGCCAGCCATCAGAACCACATCCGGAGGCAACACACCGCCTTTGTCTTGCAGAGCCGCTTCCTGGCTCGAATAAGGTCCACCCATCGATTGCTTGATTTCAAGCATCGCCGTGGACTGCATGATTTCCTTCACCCGCGCTGGATCGTCCACGCCGGGAAGCTGCACGAGAATCTGATACTGTCCAAGCCCGTGTTCCTGGATGACCGGCTCACTGACGCCTAGCTGATCGATGCGATTCCGAATCGTCTCAATCGCCTGCGACACCGCCCGATTCTTCAAATCGGCCAGGCTCTGTCCCTTCATCGCCACGGTCCACGAATTTTCCGCGCCCGGACTGGCGTCATACTCCGGTAATCGGTCGGAAACGATGCTCTTGAAATCGCTGGTCTGATTCGGATCGACGCCCTTCACCATGACCATCTCGGGATGGTTCACCGGATCAGGCTTAACGATATCCGTGTAGTTGACCTTGCGCGTGCGCATGTCTTCTTTAAGCCGCGCTATCGCGTTGTCGGAATCGACATTCACCGCGTCGTTGACCTGCACCTGCAAGATCAGGTGGGTTCCGCCGCGCAGATCCAGCCCCAGATGAATGCGGTCGGTAATCGCCGCCACCATCCCCTTGCCCGACCAATCCTTGGGAACCCCAAAGATGCCAAACAAAAAGACCAGCAGGATCCCAACAATGACAGCCAATTTGCCGCTAAGATTCTTATTCATGATCAAAACCAGTCGTTGGCCGTTAGTCGCTGGTCGTCGGTCGTTAGCTCAAAGCCCGCCAACGACCGACGACTAGCGACCAACGACAGCATTCCTACTTTCCTTCTTCCGCCGTCGTCACCGACACCACCGACGCGCGGGTGATTTCAAGCTTAAGATTGTCGGGCGGCACGCGCAAAACCAGCGCATCGTCCTTGAGACTGATAATCGTCCCGCGCAGCCCGCCGCTGGTCACGATCTTGTCCCCATTTTTCAGTTCGCTCAGCATGAGCTGCCACTTCTTCTGCTTCCGCTGCTGCGGCATAATCAGCAAAAAGTAAAAAATGGCAAAAATGAACAGCAGGGGCGCCAGCCCAAGCAGACTCGTGCCACCCGGTAGCTGCAACCAAAACGCCAATCCGCCAGTCACACCAGACCCCATGCCAGACAAAATGATTTCCGCTCCCAAGTCGATCCTATACAACGAAATACGAGCCTAAAACCGCCAGCGCCCGCTAGGTTCCACCCGGCGTCGGCCGAGCGCAACGCGGCACAACTTTTCTTCTTCCGCCACCGAACTTCCTCGATTCAACCTGCGGGAGTTCTCTATCTTCTAAGCCCGGAGACCAACACGGAGCAGCCTAGAACCGCCAATGCCGCGCCCCGGTTTCGCTCGGAACGAAGATCGGCACGGTAAGAAACCTACCTTATCCCCAAGTTGAATAGAATGCCGGACGCCCCCGCCAAGTGTCAAGGCAGATACGCCGAATTGTAGATGCTCCAAGATAATGTCACCCCATAACTGCGACGAGATTCTGTCACCCTCACAGGATGTGACGATGAGTCAGAAAGAGTTCCAACGGGTGAAAGCGATGGATGGTGCAACAGCCGCCGTCTTCCCTCGAGCTCGGGAATCCCGCAAACCCCGCGGGATTCCCCATTCCCCCGCCCCGACGGCGGCTGCCGGCTCACTGCACCGGACAACTCATGTGCTACGAACCCGGACTCTTTAACTTGCTACAGACCCTCCCGGCTAGTTCCCCCTTCCCAACCTGCTGTCACTGAGAACTGGTTCCTGCTATACCATTTCTTTGTGCACGATCTTGCCGGGCAACTGCTGAAAACAATTCGCAAGCACGACTCGATTCGCGCCGGGGATCGTCTGGCGGTGGCGGTTTCTGGGGGCGCGGATTCGGTGGCTCTGCTGTGTCTGCTGCTCGAGTTGAAGGCCGAGTTGGGAATCGTTGTATCGGTGGCGCACGTCAATCACAAGCTCCGCGGAGACGAGTCGGACCAAGACGCGCGGTTTGTCGGCGAGCTGGCAAACCAGCATGGGCTCGAGCTCCACACTACTGAGGCGCCCATTGCCGGAAACGCTTCTGGCATCGAGGCTGCCGCTCGAGAGCTCCGCTACAAATTCTTTCGGCAGCTTGTGGGGGAGGGCCGCGCGGCTAAGATTGCGACCGCGCACACCCTCGACGATCAGGCGGAGACGGTGCTCCTCCGTATGTTTCGCGGGACTGGGATTCGCGGGCTTTCTGGAATTCATCCGCGGATCGCCGTCGAAGCAGTTGGAAAGCAGGGGCTTCGGGGCGGTGAAGTCGTGCGGCCGCTGCTCGGGTTTCGCCGCGCCAGCTTGTTGGACTACCTGCGCGAGTGCGCCCAGAGTTGGCGCGAGGATTCTTCGAATCGCGATGACGCGTTCCTGCGGAATCGCATGCGGCACCGCTTGCTCCCTATCATCCTCGAAGAATTTGGCGATGGCGCGATTCAACATATGGGTGAGCTGGCCGAGATTGCCCGCGGCGAGGAAGAGCATTGGCACGACCGCCATATCGAGGTTCATCCCGAGGCTCGGGCCCAGATTCCTGGCGCTGCTCAGACGCGGCAAGCCGCGTCTCTACAAGTGAGGGCGTTGCTCGCGCTTTCTTTGGCGGCTCGACGGCGATTTGTGCGCGGCTGGCTCGAAGCTCATGCTCCCGAGGTTCGAATCTCTTTCCGGTTGATTGAAAAGGTTTTGGATCTGGCGCGCGAATCCGCTGGAGATGGTGCCCTGGGCAAGCGCTTGGAGTTATCTGGCGGGCGCCGTCTTCGAAGCGGGCGGCAGGAGCTTTTTTTGGAGATGAATCTCGTCGGTGCGGGAGACACTCCCGACTACGAATATGTTTTAGCGGTGCCGGGAGTGCTGAAGGTTGCCGAGTTGGGTACCAGCATCGAGGCCTGCGTCGTCCAACCGGCTGCCGTGGCAGAAGTGGATCGCGGGCAGTTGCTCGATCTCGGGCGGATGCCGAAGCAGGTGGTGATTCGCAATTGGCGCGCCGGCGATCGCTTTTGGCCGGCGCATACCGTCGAAGAGAAAAAGGTGAAAGAACTGCTCAGCGATCGGCAGGCAACCGGCACCGAGAAAAAACTTTGGCCGGTCGCGGTGGCGGAGGGTTGCGGGATTGTGTGGCTGCGCGGCTTCCCGGTGCCATCGGCTTTTCGTGCGCCCGCGGCAACGCCCAAAGCGATTTGGATTCGAGAGATTACGGCCATGATGTAACATGCCTTTGGTCAGAGTTACCTTTATAGAACTGTAAGGATCGGACTTACCAAAGCCGGAGGCACCACTTCCGCTATGAATGTTTCCCCAAATCCCGGGTTGCGTCAGGTCATTTCGGCCGACCAGATTCAGAAAAGAGTCCGCGACCTCGGACGCCAGATTGCCGACGACTATCGCGGCCAGACCGTGATCGCGCTCGGCATTCTGGAAAATAGCTTCCTCTTCATGGCCGACCTGGTGCGGGCCATTGATGTGCCCATCGTCTGTTCTTTTATTAAGCCCAGCTACAAGCAGAGTCAGAAAGACGGCGAATCCGCAGTGCTTGAGATTCTTTTCAGCCACGAACTGGCCATCGCCGGAAAACATGTACTCCTGATCGAGGGCCTGGTGCATTCCGGCGTGACCAGCGAATTTCTCATGAGCGACCTGCGCGGACGCGGCGCCGCTTCGGTAAAGCTTGTGACTCTGCTCGACCGTCAATCGGCCCGGCGGGTCCCGCTACAGCCCGATTATTTCGGGTTTCTGGTGGATGAGACCTTCCTCTGTGGCTATGGATTGGGCAGTCCCGAGCAGACGGGGCGGAACTTGCCATATCTGGCCGCAACGATCTGAAGCTCTGAAGAGCGCGCTTTGAGCGGCGGGCGATGGGCTATGAGCGATGGGCCATGAGCGATGGGCAAGCAGATTGCTCGAAGCTCACGGCTCGTAGCTCGCAGCCCGTTCCCCCGTGACTTCTGTCACTCCCCACGGGTCCCCCGTTTTCATCTGAAAAGGTCTAGAATTGGAGCGGTAGCTTTCTCCCAGTCGAATTTCCGCCTCCGGCATCTAAATACTGGTTGCAGCGGCGGGGTCTTTGCTTTGATCAGGTTTTGTTAAGGGACGGGGCTGCATTTCTGAGGAGCTTTGAGTGAATTCTACGATTAAAACGGTACTTTTCTGGGCGGTCATTGTGGTCTCGGCCTTTCTACTCTGGCAGGTGGTACGGACTGGCACCAATGCCCAGAAAGAAAAAGAAATCGGCTTCTCCGATTTCCTGGCGCAAGTCGAAAACGGGAATGTCCGCGACGCTACGTTCAACATGCAGGAAGTAAAAGGCAAGCTCAAAGACGACTCACTGTTTCACACCGTCGCGCCCGCCAATTTCCCGGACATGTACAAGAAACTGGCCGACAAGGGTGTGCCGTATAGCGTGAAGGACGCCAGCGCTGGATCGTGGCCAAGCTGGATTCTGAATCTGGCGCCGCTGGTTCTGCTGGGCGCGCTGTGGTTCTTCATGATCCGCCAGATGCAGACGGGCGGAAATAAAGCGCTGTCGTTCGGCAAGAGCCGGGCGCGCCTGCTCTCCATGCAGCAGAAGAAGATCGCGTTCAAAGACGTGGCGGGCGTGGATGAGGCGAAGGAA
>JAYUJG010000267.1:0-3476 GCA_043765355.1 Acidobacteriaceae bacterium
AGTCCGGAACTTTGACCGAAGCCGAACTGCGGATCATGAACGTGATCTGGGGAAAGGGCTCGGGGACCGTCCAGCAAGTCCTTGATTCCATTACCGAAAAGACAGTTCTGGCGTATAACTCGGTCCTGACCACCATTCGTGTTTTAGAGAGAAAAGGCTACTTGCAGCATTTAAAAGACGGGCGAGCGCATGTCTATTCGCCGCTGGTTGGCAAGACCGAAGCCACCCGCTCGGAAATCCGGCACTTGGTCAGCCGCTTCTTCAAAAACTCTCACGAACAACTGGTTTTGAACGTACTCGAGGACCAGGGCATTGGCCCTGAGGAACTAGCGCGCCTGCGGGAGATGCTTGACCGCAGCGACGCGAATGCCGGCGCGAACGGGAGTGAGCAAAAATGATCTGGCTCGAGTTGCAGACCGTGGCGCAGATTTCCGCCGAGCGTATTCTCAACGCGCTTCCTGAAGGATTGTTGATTGTGATTTTTGCGTGGGTGCTGCTGCGTGCGTTGCGGAAACAAAACTCCGGCACACGATTTGCCGTTTGGTTCTTGGCGTTACTGACGCTCGCGGTACTGCCTTTACTGAGCGGCTTCGGCGAGTTTCATTCCGCCGATGTGAACGGGAACGGGTCGACGTGGGGAAGCATGCGGCCAGCGATCACCATTCCCGGTCACTGGGCGCTCTTCGTATTTCTCGCATGGGTCGCGGGGGCGTGCGCTGGGATGACGCGTCTGGCGGTCGGGCTCTGGCGACTGCAGCGCCTACGCCAGAGTTGCGCTCCGATCTCGGTGGAAGGTCTCGATCCCACCATCAGAAAGACGCTCGATGCAATCGCAGCATCAATATCCAGCGGATCGAGATCCTTCGGTTCCAACGCCATCACGATTGCTACTTCCGAGACATTGCGAGTGCCGGCGGCGATTGGTTTTTGGTGCCGGACAATTGTCCTTCCCCGTTGGACGTTGCGCGAACTTCCACCGGCCGATCTCAGCGTCATCCTGATTCACGAATTCGAACACCTGCGACGCGGGGACGATTGGACAAATCTCGTTCAGAAAATTGTGCGCGCTCTGCTCTTCTTTCATCCGGCGGTGTGGTGGATCGAGAATCGCCTTTCGGTGGAACGCGAAATGGCGTGTGACGATGCTGTGTTGGCCGCCACTGCAAACCCGCTCGGATACGCCAATTGCCTGGTGTCGCTGCTGGAGAAGAGCTTGGCGCACCGCGGATTTTCCATGGCGCAGGCAGCTGTGAACCGAGCCCGTGAAACCTCGCTCCGGCTGGCGCAGATTCTCGACAAGGATCGGCCCGTAGCCACGCGTGTATGGACGCCGGCGCTCGCCATGGCGGGCGCCTTTTCTCTGGTCTGCCTGATCGCACTGCCACACGCACCCCAGGTTGTCGCGTTTGATCGCGGAATAGTCGTTACCAATTCCGATCACGCATACTCGGCTGCGGTTGATCATCGTGCGGGTCTGCAGACAGCGGCGGTAATTGCCGCTACGCTGCGAACAGGCGAGTCCTCAACCAACGCGGCGACCAAAACGCCGATTGCCAAAGTACTTCGCGCTCACTCCGTTGCCGGGCAGAAGTCGCTTCCACAAAGGCTCACGGTCGCTTTGAACGCGCCGCCTGCGGCACCCTCTATCGTTGAGGTGAGCGCCAGCGCGGATCGGGAAGTCGCGCCCGAATTTCAAACGCTGGTCCTTATCGAAGCCACGCAGTTCATCACCTCCGATTCGTCAGTTTGGAGAGTTCAGGTGTGGCGCGTGACGTTAGTTGGCACAAGTCCCGAGCGTCTCGGAATCGTGCCAGTGGCGCATTCGATTTAGTCGAGCCATTTTTTTTGCAAGTAGCAACTACATAATTAGTTGTAAAAGGAGAAACGAAAATGAGGACGTGGATGGCACGCAGCAACTCGGCAGTAACCAGGCGTCTGGCAGTCGGACTGTTAGCGGTCATGGCGGTGGGAGCAGTGGCAACACTCAATTCCCCGAAGTCGGCAAGAGCGGCAGTTGCGGCTCCGGCGGCGGCACCGCTTGATGACAGCAGCGTGGCGGCCTTGCTTACGCTCGACCGCGCCATGGAAACCCTCGCCGCCCGCGTTACGCCAGCGGTGGTGAATGTCACGGTAGCGTCGAAGCCGAACCAGCAACAGAACGGACGGGAAGGCATGCCCGACATGCAGCAATTCTTTGGACCGGGCAATCCTTTTGGCCGCCAATTCAACATGCCGTCGCCGCCGCAGAACCGGATCGAACGCGGCCTGGGCAGCGGCGTCATCATTTCTCCCGACGGATACATCGTCACCAACAATCATGTGATCGATGGAGCCGTCGACATTCGCGTGACCATGAGCAATCGCGAAGTCTACCCCGCGAAGTTGATCGGCGCCGATCCGTTGACCGATCTCGCGGTGATCAAGATCAGTGGAACCAACTTGCCGAGCGTGCCCTGGGGCAATTCAGCCGGCCTGCGTCCGGGACAGACCGTGCTTGCCTTCGGAAACCCGTATGGCTACCGTTTCACGGTGACGCGCGGCATCATCAGCGCACTCAATCGTCCGAATCCTGACCCAAGCGACCGGCGTAAACCCGGCGAATTTATCCAGACCGACGCGGCCATCAATCCCGGAAATTCCGGCGGAGCGCTGGTGGACGCGCGCGGCGAACTCATCGGCATCAACACCTTTCTGATCTCATCTTCCGGCTCGTTCTCTGGCATGGGATTCGCGATCCCCGCACAGATCGTGCAGCCCACGGTCGACACTCTGATCCGCGACGGCAAAATGACCCATGCCTTTATCGGAATCCAGATCGCCGACGTTACTCCCGACAATGCCAAGTTCTTCCACATGAACAAGGCTGAGGGAGCGCTGGTGAGCGACGTCCAGGCAGACGCGCCCGGCGCAAAAGCCGGCCTCCGCACCGGAGACGTCATCACCGAACTTGACGGAAAACCCGTGACCGATGCCGGGCAACTCCAGATGATCGTCGGACAGAAGAAGCCGGGTGAAACGATCCATTTACAGGTGATGCGTGACAGCAAACTTACCAGCATTCCAGTGACGCTCGAAGTACTGGGCGGCGACAAAGGCACTGAGACCGCTGGCAACGAACATGGAAAGGGCCGCTGGGGGCTGCGTCTCGCCGATCTGACTCCGGAGGTTCGCAACGAACTGCAAACTCCGGCTGAAACTTCCCTGCATGGTGCTGTAGTCGAAGACGTTGTGCCCGGCAGCCCCGCCGACAATGCGGGCGTACAGCGCGGCGACGTCATCATGGAAGTGAACCGGCACGCAGTGAAGTCCGCGTCCGAAGTCGTGCAGGCGCTATCTGGAGTGCCGAACGGTCAGGACGCGTTGGTGCTCGTGTGGTCCAACGGCGGCAGCACGTTCCGCGTGTTGCATCCATCGCAGGGATAATAAGGATAAAAAAATAAGCAAAACGTCGTAAGCCAAAGAACGAGGGTGCAAAA
>JAYUJG010000268.1:0-6109 GCA_043765355.1 Acidobacteriaceae bacterium
GGGAATATCGACGCGATCAAAAGCGCCACCAATGCAAAGGGAACAGCCAGTCGCGAGAGCTTGTGGCTGATGAATTCGAACCGAATTGGGTTCTGCGAACTTAGAAGCCACGGAGCGAGTTGCAGCAGTTGATAGTTTCCGCTGAGGGTGCGCACCTTGCGCGAAAATTCGCGGCCTTCGCCCAGGTCGGGCGAGTCCCAGGCACGAGCGCGGGAGTCGAAGATCACCCGCGATCCCTGGCGCACGACTTGCATGGGGATCAGAACGTCGTCGAGGATCGTGCCCCCGGGCAGGGGCGAGGTCTCAAGCAGGCTGCGGCGGGCGCAGTAAATAGCGCCAGTTGCTCCGACCACGGAACCGGACGCAGATTCGAGCTCGCGAATCTTTTTTTCAACGCGCCAGTACAAGCCCATTCCTTTGCCAGTCTCCCCAGTGGCGGGATCGCCCAGCATGAGTTCTCCGCTGGCGGCTCCAATACTGGGGTCGGCGAAATTCTCGATCAGTAGGCGCACAGCGGACGACTCGATGTGTTGACGGGCGTCGGTGAAGAGCAACACTTCGCCCGTCGCGAGTTTGATGGCATCGTTGAGGCCAGCGGCTTTGCCTTGGGATGCCGGCTTCGCTAAAGTTCGCACTCGCGCACCGACTCCCGGATCGCGCGCGTAGTCGGCGAGAATCGCAGGCGTGGTGTCGCTGGAACCGTCGGAGACTACCACAACGTGCAGCTTCTCCCGGGGATAGTCCAGGGCCAGCAGGTTGTCGAGCTTGCGAGCAACTACCGCTGCTTCGTTGCGCACAACCATGACTACCGAAACCTCGATCGTCGGTGGTGCCGAACTGCGACGCACCGGACGCGGCGACCATCGGCTGCGCAGCCACAGCCATACTGGATATCCCATGTACGAGTAGCCGACGAGCGCGGCGGCGATCCAGAAGATGTACTTCATCATCCTCATTGTGCCCCCGGTTGCGCGCCCATTATTGAGCACCCCGACGCAACAGAACCGTCTTGACCGTCTGAAACATGATCAGCAAATCGAGACCGATGGACGCGTTCTTGATATAGAAGAGGTCGTACTGCAATTTTTCGCGCGCATCTTCAACTGTACTGCCGTACTTATATTTTACCTGCGCCCATCCGGTGAGGCCGGGGCGCACCATGTGGCGCACCTTGTAGTACGGAATTTCTTTCGAGAGCCACTCAATAAATTCGGGACGCTCGGGACGCGGGCCGACGAATGCCATATCGCCTTTGAGCACGCACCACAATTGTGGAATTTCATCGAGGCGCGAGGAGCGAAGAAAATTTCCGACCTTGGTGATGCGTGGATCGTTGTCTCCAGCCCACTGCGGGCCGCTGGCGGCTTCGGCGTCCTGCCGCATGGTGCGGAACTTCAGGACTCTAAAGAGGTGTCCGTCCTTGCCCACTCGCGTCTGGGTATAGAACACCGGCCCTTGGGAATCAAGGCGGATGGCGAGCACAATCAAGGGCAGCAGCGGGAGGGCGAGGATGAGACCGATCAGCGAAATGGCGACCGAGATCGCGCGGCGCACCAGAATAAACAATGTGCTTCGGCGGAAGCCCTCTCCATACACCAGCCAGCTGGGATAGAGATTTTCGACTTCAATCTTGCCGGAAATTTTTTCCAGCCACGAAGTCGCTTCTTCGATTTTTACGCCCTGCATGCGCAGTTGCAGCAGTTCGTGCATGGGGATGCTGCCGCGGCGGTCGGAGGTGGCGACGATGACGCGATGGACTTTTTGTTTTTGGACGACTTCCATAAGGTGCGCGGCCACGGCTTCGAGAGTCACCGCGCCTTCCATCTTGCCGGTCCAACTGGCGATCTCGACGCCGATTTCCGGATTTTGGCGCAAGCCTTGTACGACGCGTTGCGCTCGGTCGCCGGTGCCGAGCACGTAGATGCGCTCGACCAAAATCGGCAACTGGACCAGCCAGGCGAATCCGATCCGCCATCCGAATAGAGCGCCCGTGAGGATGATGAGGCCGACGGCCGAAGAACCGCCGCCCAGTAGGTACGTCGGCCGTACATAGGCGATGCCCGCGAGCACAAACGCGAGCACACCGGGCACCATGAGCAGGCGAAAATAGAGCTCGCCTTTGGTGTTGAGGCGCGCGGTATCGTAAAGATCAAGCCAGTGCGAGCACAGCAATACCAGCAACGTGACCCCCAAGATTTTATAGAACCCGTTTTCAAAGTAGAGGACCAGGTAGGTGTCCTGGCCCAATCCGTACCAGGCTCCGAGCAGGAATGAGGTCCAGACGATCAGGGCCTCTCCGATCAGAAGGACCAGAGTGCGAACTGGATAATAAACATTGAAGAGCCGGATCAAACGGGGCCTCGGTTCGTCTTTTCACTCGGTCGTAAGTTCTCTACCGTAGAGAACTCAGGCTCGGCTGTTTACGGCCTCGCCATAGTAATACTTCGATTGAGCCAGCTTTCCAGATGGGGTGCCGTTCAGCACAACTCCGAGCAACAGCTTTTCAGGGAATTCTTCGCGCGCCCGGCGCGCCAGATCGGACGGCGTCGCGTTGGAGCGCACAACCATGAGAATGCCGTCGCAGGAACCGGCGACGAGCGTGGCATCCGATACCGGGATCACGGGTGACGTGTCGATAATGATCCAGTCAAATAAGGGTTCGACGCGCTGCAAGAGCAGTTTCAATCGGCCATTGGAGAGCAGTTCGGGGGCGCTGCCGGCGACCCGGCCCGCGGGCATGAAGAACAAATTCTCCATGGGCCCTCGTTGCAGGGCGGCGAACTCGTCGCATTCCCCCAGAAGGTAGTTGCCCAATCCCGGCGACTGCGGCGCGCCGAGGTGGCGGTGCATTCCTGGATTGCGCAGATCGGCGTCGATCACCAGTGCGCGGCGGCCGTGCTGCCGCACCATCACCTGAGCCAGATTGGCAGCCACGAAAGACTTCCCTTCCTTCGGTAGCGCGCTGGTCACCATCAGGCGTTTCAGCGGCATCTTCTCGCGAATCTGGTACAGGCGCGAGCGTAGCGTGCGGAACTCTTCCGCGCCAATGCGGCTGTCGTCTTCCTGGAAGAAAAGCATGGTGCGCGGGTCCGGGCTCCACTCGCTCTGCGGGCAGCGGGCGAGCAGCGCTTCGTAATTGAAACCGGAGCCCAGGTTCGACATCACCGTGGGTTCGGCCACCCGCAGAGAAGGCATCTCTTCGCGGGGCATTTCGTTGCGCGCCTCATTGTGCAATTCGGCCTGTTCGAACGCGGGCTCGACGTGCGTCCCCATGGAGGTTGCTCGTTCCTGCTCGGCGCGTTTTAAAGCGTCATGGATGCGGCTCATAATTTCCTTTCCTTGGGCAGATCCTGTTGTTCCGATTGGCGCAGCCGGTCGGCCAGCGTCGCCAGGGTGCGCAACGCTTCGACCAGGTCGAATTTTTCGGAGGATGGAACCGGCGCAGTCATGGCCGCGGCGGCATTGCCATCGTTCAGATCGAAATCGCGGGCGACGGAATCGACGACTTCAATCGAGACCGTCTTCTTCTGATCCACGAAAGCGCTGACCAGGCAGTGCTCGCACACCAGGTTGATGACCCGGGGAATGCCCATCGAGTAGCGGAAGATCGCGACCGTCGATTCGGGTTCGAAAACCGCGTCTCCGTTCGATCCCGCAATGCGCAGGCGCTGGTTGATATAAGACTTCGTTTCTTCCAGATTCAAAGGATGAGTCTTGGCGCGCAACGTCAAGCGCTGACGTAATTGCCGCAACTGCGGCTGCTTCAGTCGCTGCTCCAGTTCCGGCTGCCCGACCAGAACGATCTGCAGCAGCTTCTCGGTAAAGGTTTCCAGATTGGTGAGCATGCGAATCTCTTCGAGTACTTCATCGGAAAGATTCTGGGCTTCGTCAATGACCAGCACGGCCGTCTCGCCGGCACGATACCGATCGAGCAGCCAGTTATACAGGCGCTGCAAGAGCTGACTCTTCGACTTGGTATCGCAGGGGATGCCGAAATCCGCCATCATGAAATCGAGGAGCTGCGGCACATCCATGCGCGAGTTGAAGATAAAAGCCGTCGCCACCTGCTGCATGCGCAGCCATTCCATCAACTTATTGATCAGCGTCGTCTTGCCCGTGCCAACTTCACCGGTCAGCAAGACAAAGCCCTTGCGGCTTTGGATGCCGTAGGTGAGGCAAGCCAGCGCCTCTTCCGTATGCCGCGTCAGAAACAGATAACGCGGGTCCGGATTGACGTTAAACGGGTTGGCTCGAAGTCCGAAAAATTCTTTGTACATAGTAACTTTCGCTAAGCTCTCACGTTCTCGTGCTCTTGAGGCGTGGCGGGATCGCCTCCGCCCCAGAAGCGGCGGTGCCCCTTCCCGTTGTCGGCCGTCTCCTCGTCCCGACCGAGCCATGGTACGGAAATCAGCAATGGCAGATCCATGACCGCGGCAGCATCTTTTTCGGTGCGGATCGACTTGTCGCTGAACTCCAGAAATACCGCGAGGATCAACCCAACGGCCAGACCGGCACCGAGGCCAACTGCGGCGAAGATCGGTCGGTTGGGGAAACTCTGAGAGTCCGGCAGCACCGCCGACGCCAGAACGCTCATCTGCTCGCCCTGCTGCTGGTCTTCCATGCTGACGCCCAGTTCCGAGGAGCTCTTCTTGGTCAGTAGGTCTTTGTAGAAAGCCTGGGCATTGTCGTTGTCGCGAGTGAGCAGCTTGTACTGCTCTTCGACATTCGGACTCATGGCGGTGCGGCTCTGGTAAACGCCGATCTGTCCCTGAAGTCGCTTCTGGTCGGAAGTGGCCTGCTCGATCACGCCCTGGTATTGATGAATCTGTAGACGGAGCTGGCGAACTTCAGACGGCTCGGCGGCGTTGGCTTTTTCCGTGCTGTCGGAAGCGTTGGCCGCTGCGGCATTGATCTCCTTGAGCTTCTTCTGCACTTCATTGATGTCGGCCTTGGTCTTGATCACGTCGGGATAGTCGTCGGTATAGCGTGCCTGCAGTTGCAGCAGTTGCGACTGCAACTGAGTCAACTGTTGCTCCAGGGTCTGCGGATTAGTGCTCGACTGGGTACTCTTCCAGACGGAGATCTGCTGCGCCAGCATGCTCTCGGTGTAGGCCTTATCCTGTTGCGCGCGGCTCAGGGTCTGGGTCGTGGCATCGAGCTGCGAGTTCAACGACAGCAACATCCGCATGTTGTTGTCGGAATCGCCGGGCAACTGCCCCATGTATTGCCGTTTGAAGTTGGCAAGTTTGCCGTCCTGATCGTCCAGCGCGCGCTTGGCCTCTTCGACCTGGCGGCTGAGGAACTGAGTGGTTGCCCGGGCCACATCGCCGCGAGACTTCAAGTTTTCGTCCACGATCGCCTGCGACAAGGCAGCGCAGATTTTTTGCGCTCTGGCGGCGTTGCTGTTGGTGTAAGTGACCGTGAAGCCGGGCACCGGTTCGTCGGTGGCCGAGGGTTTCTTTTTCTTGGCGCCGGAAAGTCCCGCCGCGCTAAGCGACGTGATCACAGGCTCGACTGTCGTATTTTGCGGGATTTCCGAGATCAGCTTGTTCTCTTCCTCGGGCCTGCCAAAATTAAGATTAAGGCTGTCAATCATCAAACGCAGCCGGGCCGGGCTCACGACTTGCTGACTCAGGCTCTGGATGCGCTGGGTGAAATCCGAAGTGATGATGGGCTGGACGTAGCTGTCCGGCACTTTCTGGGCCTCCACCATCACCGTCGCTTGGGAAGCAAATTTGGGCGAGAAAAGATACGACACCAGGAAGCCGGCAAGCGGAGCCAGCAGCGCCGGAATCAAGATCACCTTCAAGCGCCGCCGCAGCATTGCCAGATAATCTTCGATCGTCAGTTCGCGATTGTCACTCATCACTGTTCACCAATCCGGCCGCCTCATGCGTCCTGCGGCCAACAGAAACTATTCGATACGAGTCGGCGTGGGATGCCATTCCAGCCCGATCGTGCCCACATGCCGCGATGCCGTCTGACCGCAGCCCAACCCGCCCTGACAACCCGCAACATCGAAGCCCAGTTCGCTGAAACGATACGCCGCGAACAAGTCGTACGAGCGTCCAAAATGTTTGCGCAGAATGGCGGAGGCATAGCCTTCGTC
>JAYUJG010000269.1:0-2251 GCA_043765355.1 Acidobacteriaceae bacterium
CCCAATACTGCGCTCATCAATCAGAACGTGACCTGGAGCGGCACACTGACGGCGGTAAACGGGTACAACAAGAGCGTGCAGTTAACCTGTACGGCGGGAGCACCGGGGACGTGCGGAAGCGCGCCCGTGTCGCTGACGCCGACCAGCACCGGAGCGGCGTTCACGGTGACGCTGGGCAGCGCGACGGCTGGCGTGTTTAACTTCGTGATCCAGGGAACGGACGGGACGCTGACCCACGCGACGCCCGCCGAAACTCTAACAGTCGGCACCGATTTCATGTGGACCGACACGGGCGGGACCTCGGTTACGGTGTCCGCGGGCCAGACTGCGGCGTATACATTTTCCGCGGAACCAGGAGGCGCGACGTTTAGTGCGGGCGTCAGTTTTGGCTGCACGGGGTTGCCGTCGCTGGCGAGTTGCACGTTTAGTCCGGCGTCGATTGCGGCCGGACTGGGGACGACTTCGGTCACGGTGAGGGTAAAGACGACGGGGCCAGGCGCGGCATCCCCGATAGGATTGGCTGGGGCAACTGACGGCCGGAGCTTCCTGATTGTTTCTTTCGGGATGATGGGGATTTTAGTCCTTGGGCGAAAGAGACGGGGCAAGCCGCGTCTCTACGGCGGGATGGTCTTGACGCTTGGATTGACGATTATGAGTGGTTGCGGCGGGCTGTCGGGCAGTGGTGCTAGCGGCGGCGGAGTCACGCCTCCGGGAACTTCGCAGATTACGGTGTCGGCGACGGAGGCGGGCATCGCAACGCATGGGGATCCGGTGACGCTGATCGTGCAGTAGCGGGGACTCACCGCCGAGACGCGGCGGTCGCCGAGAAAACCTTTTTTGCTGCGAATTCATGGCTTCGCATGGGCGCGGACTTGCTGTCTGCGCTTTGTTTTGTGGCAAGCATTTTTGTTCTCCCTTCGTGGCGATTCAGCATCCATGCGGTAGGATCATCGTTTGGAATCTGCCGTGTTTTCGAAAGTTTGCTGGTTTGGTCGCAATACTTTATGACTTATGACATTGCTGTCATCGGCGGGGGCATTGTTGGCCTCTCGTTTGCGATGCAGGCGACGGAAAAATTTCCCTGTCTGCGGATCGTGGTTCTGGAAAAAGAATCCGGCGTCGCCCGGCACCAGACCGGCCACAACAGCGGAGTGATCCACAGCGGCGTTTACTACAAGGCAGGGTCGCTCAAGGCGCGGTTGTGCGTGGCTGGCGCTCGGGAGATGGTAGGGTTTTGCTCGCAGCATGGAATCCCGTATGAAATTTGCGGCAAGATAATTGTGGCGACGAATGCCGACGAGTCATCGCGGCTCGATGAGTTGCTTGCCCGCGGCACGGCGAACGGGATCGACGGACTGCGGATGCTTTCACGCGAGGCGATGCTCGAAATCGAACCCCACGCGGGCGGAGTGCGAGCGCTGCATGTGCCGTCGACGGGCATCACCGACTATGCCGCGGTGACGGCCAAGTATGCGGAGATCGCGGCAACCGGTGGGGTCGAGGTCAAGACCAGCGCCGGAGTTGTGGGATTTGATCGGGACGGAGACGCGGTAGTCGTTCACACGGAAGCCGGAGATTTTGAGGCCCGCTACGTGGTGAATTGCGGCGGACTGTATAGCGATCGCATCGCGCGCATGGCTGGCGACGATCCGCAGATGATGATCGTTCCATTTCGCGGAGAATATTACGACCTGGCTGCGGCGCGGCAGAGTTTGGTGCGCGGATTGATCTATCCGGTGCCCGATCCACGGTATCCGTTTCTCGGCGTGCACTTCACGCGGCGGATTGATGGTCATGTCGATGCTGGACCAAATGCGGTGCTGGCCTTCCGGCGCGAGGGGTATGGTTGGCGGGATTTCAATTTCGGCGAGGCGCTGGAAGTGGTGCGGGATAAAGGCTTTCAGGCGATGGCGCGGCGGGAATGGAAAAGCGGGCTGGTGGAATTTCGGCGCTCGCTGCGGAAACGCGAGTTTGTAGCGTCGTGCCAGCGGTTGTTGCCCGAAGTGCGAATGGAAGACATGACTCGGGGCGGTTCCGGCGTGCGCGCGCAGGCAGTCGGCCCGGATGGCGCGCTGGTCGATGATTTTCGTTTTGTGGCACGGGAGCGGTTTTTGCATGTATTGAACGTGCCGTCTCCGGCGGCGACGGCGTCGCTGCCCATCGGGCGCGAAATATTAAAAATGGCACCAGCGGCGATCACGGGGTAGCCCTGGGATAGCCCCTGCCATGTCCTCGCGATTCAGCCGCCTGG
>JAYUJG010000270.1:0-4673 GCA_043765355.1 Acidobacteriaceae bacterium
AACGAAGGCTTCGCAATTTTTTCCGTCGACAATCGCGGAACCCCGAATCGCGGCAGGAAATTTTCCGTCGCAACCCGCCTGCAATCCGGCGGCGTCGAATTGAAAGACCAACTCACCGCGCTCGATCAGCTCTACGCACAGGTTCCGCAACTCGACCGCACACGCACCGCAATCTGGGGATGGTCAAACGGCGGCTCGATGACGCTCTACGCGTTGACCCACTCCGACCGTTTCAAGGCGGGGATTGCGGTGGCTCCCGTCACCAGTTGGCGCAACTACGATTCGATTTACACCGAGCGCTACATGGGCCTGCCCAAGGACAACGGCAGCGCTTACGACGATTCCATCGTCAGCGCCGCCAGCAGTCTGCACGGCTCGCTATTGTTGGTACACGGCACGAGCGACGACAACGTGCATTTGCAGAATACGATCCAGATGATCGACGCCCTGATCAAGGCGGATAAGCAATTTCGATTGATGGTGTATCCCAACAAGACGCACGGCATCAGCGGCGTAGCCGCGAGGACGCAGTTGTTTCACATGATGGATGACTTTTGGAATAAGGAGTTGAAGTAGGCTGTCAGTTCTCAGTTAAACCTAAACCTCGCGTCAATGGAACTGACAACTGAAAACTGATAGCTGAAAACTATCCATGCATCGCACAACCCTGGGCGATTTCGAACTTACGATTGTTTCCGACGGAACCTACTTCCTCGATGGCGGAGCTTTCTTCGGCGTCGTTCCCAAAACGATGTGGTCGAAAATAATTACGGCCGACTCCGAGAACCGGATCGAGGCCGGCCTCAACTCGCTGCTCGTCCGCACCAGCAAGAAAAACATTCTGATCGAGACCGGCATCGGCAACAAGCTCCCCGACAAGATGGCGCAGATATTTAAGCAGCCGGCGAAGCTGCTCGACAACCTTCACGCCGCTGGAGTAGCCCCCGAAGACATCGACATCGTCATCAACACGCATCTACATTTCGACCATTGCGGCTGGAATACAGTCAAGCGCGGAGATAAGTTTGTAGCGACTTTTCCAAACGCAAAGTATTACGCGCAAGAGCAAGAGTGGGAGCATGGCCGCCTGCAACTGGAGCGCGACGCGATCAGTTACATGAGCCCGAATTACGATCCACTGCTTGAGACCGGCCAGATGGTGCTGCTGAATGGCGATCTCGAGCTATTGCCCGGAATCTCGGTCAAACTTTTCCCCGGGCACACCGCGAACATGCAGGCGGTAATCATCGAGAGTGGCGGCGGGGGCAACGGAAAAAAGACGGCGTGTTATATCTCAGACCTGATTCCAACTTCGGCGCATCTGAATTTGACCTGGGTGATGGCGTTCGATGTGCTCCCACTGCAAAGCATCGAGAGTCGCAAGAAATACTATGCTTCGGCGATTCCAGAGAGATGGCTGACGGTGTTCACGCACGACGACGCTACGCCGTGGGGACATGTGGAACGGGGAGAGAGAGATAAGCTCACGCTGAAGCCCCTTTGACAGTCCGAGAAGGCGGCGACGGGCGGAACCTATAAAGTCGGCGCCGCCAACTTGGCTTCGAAGAACTCTTCCACTCGCCCCAAAATCTCCGCCCCGCTCTTCGCCTCGTAGATCGCCTTCCGAAGCGCAGCCCCTCCCGGAATGCCGTGCGTAAACCACGACGCGAACTGCTTCATCTTGCCCTCAGCTCCCGGCATCTGTTCTTCGAGCAGCATCCGGAAATAAGTCCGGATCATCTGATAGCGATCGGCCTCTGTGGGCTCGTCATAGGGCTTCCGCGAAGACAAAAATTCCGGCGTAGCCACGCACGGGAAGGGCACGACTTCAGTCGTGCCATCAGCCAACGAGAAGTTGAGGGCTTTCGCCCCTGAGGGCAGTCGGCCCGCAGCGGCTAAAGCCGCAGCCGTGAGTCCGGGATGTTCGGCACGACTGAAGTCGTGCCCTTCCCGATTCATGTCCCCACCATCTTTGGCGCTCTCAATCCACGTTCGATACTGCTCAATCTGCCGGAAGATCCACGGATTTGCCGGAGCCATCCTGCCGATCATCACCGCGTCGCATCCGGTTTGCTCCACCATGGCGAACGCGTCTTCGGGCGAACGCACGTCGCCATTGCCAATCACTGGAATCTTGACCGCCTGCTTGACGGAGGCGATCCATTCCCAGCGCGCGTTTCCGCTGTAGCCTTGCTCGCGGGTGCGCGCGTGCAGCGCGACCGCTCCCAGTCCGCAATCCTCGGCTAACTTCGCAAGTTCCACGCAGACGATTTCGTCGTCACTCCATCCGGCGCGAAATTTTACGGTAAAGGGAATCTTGACAGCCCCGCGCACCGCTTCGAAAATCTGCCGAATCAGCGGCAGATCGCGCAGCAGGCCCGAGCCTCCATTGCACTTCACCACTTTTTTCGCCGGACAGCCCAGGTTCAGATCGACCAGATCAAAGCCCAGGCCCTCCACCAGCCGCGCGGCCTCGGCCAGCACGCTCGGACTGCTCCCAAAAAGCTGCGCCGAAACCGGATGCTCGTCTTCGTAGAAATGCAGATATCGCCCGCGAACCCGCGCGTCTCTCAGCACGCCATCCGCCGAGGTGAACTCGGTCATGATCAACCCGCAGCCGCCGAGATTTTTGATGAAGCGCCGGAACACAGTGTCGGTAACTCCCGCCATCGGAGCGAGGACGGTGGCTGGGGCGATGCGGACGTTCCCGATTGTCAGGACTCTCGGAAACAACCCCGCAGGTGTGGTGACGGGGCTTCGCCCCATCCCGACTCGCGTGTCATCCGAATTGTCCCAAATCTTCTTCACACTAGTATTCTACTTTCTTTCCAAGCCGGTGCCCCAGGTTCGCGTTCGTTCTTTCGGCGCTAACCTGGGATCTCTCACCAACCTCCACACCTCACACCGACACCACAAAAAGTAAAGCCTCCCGTTTTCCGGGAGGCTCTTAGAAACGGTGGCTGCAACCAGCTTACTTGGCCGCTGGTTCGACCTGCTTGGCGGCTGCTTCGGCCTTTCCGGCATCGCTCTTGGCGTATTTCCGGCGGAATCGCTCGATACGGCCGGCCGTATCCATCAGCTTCTGCTTGCCCGTAAAGAAAGGATGGCAGGCGGAGCAAATTTCCACGCCAATGGCGCTTTTGCTGGTGGATCGGGTGGTAAACGCGTTCCCACAGGCGCAATGCACCTTGACTTCGCTGTAGCTGGGATGAATAGCTGCTTTCATGTCAACTCCTGATCTCGATTCAGACATTCGATTCTACAGGAGTAAGATAAGGATTCGCAAGCCAGGAGCGGGCTGCAACGCCCGCTCCCGGAAAGGGTTGGATTGTTTTTGCCGCCGGCAGAAGGCCTCCCGGCTGCGACCAGTGACCCGGGGCATCCTCAAAAAGCAAAACGGCAGGGCCGACCTCCCTGCCGTCTTGCCCGCGTGCAAAAAATTTGGCCCTTTACTTACCCTTATTGACTACTTTCTTCAGTTCGCTTCCGGGAGTGAATTTGGCGACTCTTCGGGCGGCTATTTTGATGGTTGCACCCGTCTGCGGGTTCCGGCCATTGCGGGCCTTGCGCTGCGAGACGGAGAACGTGCCGAATCCAATCAGGGCTACCCTGTCCCCTTTTCGAAGGGCAGCTGTAACGCTGTCCACAGTGGTGTCGATCGCGGTCGTCGCCTGCGCCTTTGAGATGTTGCAGGCTCCGGCGATCCGGTCAACCAGATCAGCTTTATTCATGCTCTCTCCTGACACTAGTCGTTTCGGTTCCCGCGCGTTCAGCCGGGGAGGAAATTTCAAAGCGCGAGCACCGGCGATGGCAATTCTCGCCCATGTAAGGGGATTGTCAATGGGAAACAGGTGCCAGTTGCCGGTTTTGACACTTAGCCGAAAGTGCCACACGAGAGCCAGCTTTGAGCTACGAGCCGTGTGCTGCGAGCAAGCAAATCGTGATCTCGTTTGCCTCCGCGCGATTGTCCACCGCATTTCTCCACAATGATGCGCCGCTCTCCACAGGATGTGCACAGAAAGCCGACCGTTTCGAGTTGCGGTGCAAGCCGGTTCGGGTGCAGAGTTTACATACACAATATTTATGAAAACAGCAGCGGAAGTTTGTCCGGTGTGCGCGGGCTCAGGATGGAAAACGGTGGCGGGAGCGCCCGATGGCGGCGTCACTCGCTGCGATTGCCAACTTCGGACGCGCGGCGGCGCCATGATCGCGGCAGCGCGCATTCCGAAAAGATACGAGCATTGCGAGCTCTCGAACTTCGAGTTTGAGGGACCCCTTTCGCATCTCGACCATGCTCACACGACGGCGCGTCGGTTCGTCGAAGAGTATCCGGTAGACAAAACTGGTCTGTTGCTGGTTGGTAACGCAGGCTCGGGAAAGACGCACTTGGCGGTTGGCATCGCGAAGGCGTTAATCCGGCAGAAGGGGATCGAGTGCGTTTTCTACGACTATGCGGACTTGCTGAAGCAGATTCAGGACTCGTACAACCCCTCGGTACAAACCACGGAACTTGGGCTCCTACGGCCAGTTTTTGAATCGGAAATTTTGGTTCTGGATGATCTAGGCTCGGTGAGACCCACGGACTGGCGGTGGGATACGATCCGTTTAATCGTAAACACACGCTACAACGACAGCCGCACCACCATCATCACCACAAACTTTCCGAATAAGCC
>JAYUJG010000271.1:0-5557 GCA_043765355.1 Acidobacteriaceae bacterium
TCCGCGAACCGGAACGGGTTGCTTACTAGTTTGAGCATCAGCGTTTTTATCTCGAGACTTTGCTAGTCTATCCTGTAAAGGACTTGTGACGGTTAGATGCACCAAAGTGGGCGACTTGGGCATCTGAATGATTAAAAGGCGGTTTTCGTTAAGAAGAATTACGAAAAAACAGTAGGGAAACCGGAAGCAAGAAAGATCGAGGGATTGCAGGGATGGCCACAAAAATTCGGACGGCACTGATGCTGATGCTGGGGCTGCTGTTGCTGCTGGCCGGCAGTTTGGGTGCGCAACAAAAACCTGAAGATATCCCGGACGCTCCCTCGGCTACGCGGCCCATACCACCCCCGGCTCCCCCCAGTCCGCGGCCCGGAGCGGATCAAGATGCCATGCCCGAAACGCCGACTCCCGATAATTCTGGCGCCGGGGTGACGACCGAGTCGAGTGACCTACCCCACAGCGCTCCTGACATTAACATCGTGTACGACAAATCGGCGACGCCTCCCCCCATGCCCCCGGTCACGACGGTCCCAGCAGGCAGCGTCCCTCGCGACGCCGACACCGGCGAAGACGTCGGCTACACGATCAGGAAGACCACCAACCTCGTGCTGGTTCCGGTGATGGTCAAGGATAACGACGGACGCTTAGTCGGCGGCCTGCGACCAAAAGACTTTTCGGTCCTGGAAAGCGGACAACTGCAAAAGTTGACGTTTTTCACGAGTGACCCGTTTGCGCTCTCTGCCGCAGTTGTTTTCGACACTGGCATGCCCGACGTAGGGCTAAAGAAGGTACAGGAAACGCTTTCGGCATTGCAAGGAGCGTTCAGCCAGTTCGACGAAGTGGCAATCTACACCTACAGCAGCACGGTAGGCCAGGTCGCGGACTTCACCGGCGTCGGCAAGGAGTTGACGGCGGTTCTCAACGAGGTCAAGGGATTCAGCGGCGCAAATAACGGACCTCCCGTCACAAGCGGCCCGCTCGGCCCGCAAGGCCCGATCATCAATGGCCGTCCGATTGATTCTCCAGTCACCCCTGTAAGCACGCCGCCCAAGGTCGCGCGCGTCATGAATGACGCCATCCTGCAGGCCGCTCGCGATCTCTCGAAGCGCGACCGCGCCCGCCGCAAAATTATTTTCGTCGTCAGCGACGGCCGTGAGTTGGGTTCGACCGCCAGCTATGCCGATACCTTGAAAGTGCTGCTCACTCAAGGCGTCACCGTCTACGCCGTGGGCGTGGAGGGCTCGGCGATCCCGATTTACGACCGGCTGCAGCGGATCCACCTGCCCAAGACGGGGCGGTTGCTCGGCTACAGCGACATTCTGCCGAAATACGTCTCCGCCACCGGCGGAGGCACCGTGTTTAACGAGTTGGCCCAGGCCGATATCGAACGCGCCTACGCTCGGGCGATCGGCGACGCTCGCAACCAGTACACGCTCGGCTATTCGCCCAAGGCCGGCATCGGCGGATACCGGCAGATCGAAGTGCGGGTCCGTCGTCCGGATGTGAAGGTCTACGCCAAAGACGGATATTATCCTCTGCCCACGGCGCAATAACGTCTAGGGCGTGTTTCACAAATCGGTTTTGGGCAGGGCACGGCTTCAGCCGTGCCGATCGGGGCCTTTAGGAATGCGGGCTTTAGCCCCCGAGGGACGCGCTGTCTAACCTGAAAAGCCCTTTATGCAACATGCTCGAGTGACGGCTAAGCATTTGAGCCTGTAGTGTTTCAGTGTCTTGGTAGTAACATGGGTAACCTGCGCCAAGGCCTTCCGGTGTGGTATAAAAACCAGCAGGAACCGATACTGTAGCCAGGTAGTAGCGAGAGGCTCGCGCGCTGAGGGAGTGGTTCGCGAGTCGGTTTTCGCAAGAGTCTCCGAGGAAGCCCTTTGAGTTTCATCAACTTCGCAGCGCGCGAGATCAACTGCAAGATCGTCTACTACGGTGCCGGGTTGGGCGGCAAGACGACGAATCTCCAGTTCATCTTCCAGAAAACAGCCGAGCAACAGAAGGGCAAGATGATCTCGCTCGCCACCGAGACCGATCGAACCCTGTTCTTCGACTTTTTGCCGCTCGATCTGGGCACGGTGCGCGGCTTCAAGACGCGTATCCACCTGTACACCGTTCCCGGACAGGTTTTCTACGACGCGAGCCGCAAGCTAATCCTGCGCGGCGTCGACGGCATTGTCTTCGTCGCCGACTCCCAGCAGGAGCGCATGGACGCTAACGTCGAAGCGCTCGAAAACCTCATGTCGAACCTCAAAGAGCATGGCTACGACTTCAACAAGATTCCCTACGTACTGCAACTGAACAAACGCGACCTACCCAATGTCCTGCCGGTGGACGCCCTCTCCAAAGAACTCCGCAAGAAGAACGAATCGCTGGTCGAGGCGGTGGCATTTCAAGGCGTCGGCGTGTTCGAGACGCTCAAGGAAATCGCGCGCCAGGTCTTGCAGGAACTGAAGCAGGGCGGGTAGGGCAGATCGGTTCTCAGTAGTCGGTTGTCAGCTCTCAATTAAGTCCAACAACAATCTCGCTGTAAACACGCGGCTTGCCGCGTCTCACCCTGTCGGCGCCGCACTTTCACTCTGTCTCCCGAAAATCTGGTCTAACCGGAGCGAAGCGGAGTGGAGGGACCTTGCCGTTTCAGCACTTTCACGCCCTTGCCCTTGCCCTCGCGATTTGTGGCGAACATTAGACTCAATACACTAGCAGGCTGCTGAAAAACTCGACCCTGCACACCAAACGGAAAGGCCACGAGTTGACTCGTGCCGCCACCCCACAACTACCCCAGAACCGCCCAAAGCGATTTATGCAATGTCTTCTAGTATCCTGATTGCGGAGCCTTCCATCGCCATGCAGACGATGATCGACACTTTCGCGCAGATCTTCGGCACCCTCTGGGCGCACAAGCTCCGTTCCTTCCTCACCATGTTTGGCATCGCCTGGGGAGTCGGTTCCCTGCTGCTGCTGGTCGGTCTCGGCGAGGGCTTCAGAACCGGCAACCAGCGCGGCCTTTCCGAGTACGGCGAAAACATCATGATGATTTTCCCCGGCCGCGCTCCGGTCGTGCAGGGCAGCATCAACTCGGCCCGCCAGTATCGCCTCACCTACCAGGATTACCTCGACATCAAAACAGAAAGCCCGCACATTAAGACCGTCACTCCACTTCTGGCCATCAACGATGTGCATGCCGTCAGCGAGTTCGCCAGCGCCAGTGGCCAACTCACCGGCGCTGAACCGCAGTACAACGGAATCCGCTTCCTCCCGCTCAAACTTGGGCGCTGGCTCAACGATCTGGACGAAAGCCAAAAACGCAATGTCGTCGTCTTAGGCGATGAGATGAGCCGCAATCTTTTTCCCGGACGCCCAGCCGTCGGTGCGTTCATTTTGCTCAACGGCTACCGCTTCGAAATCATCGGCACTCTGAAGCGCGTCGGCCGCGGCGACGACAACTCCACCAACATGCGCGCCTACATCCCCTTCCAGGTCATGCGCAGCGATTTCCCGATCAAGGGCGAAAAGGCATACGACGCGATTACGGCCCTCAATTTTCAACCTCGCGTTGCCGACGAACACTTGATCGCCCTTCACGAGGCTCACCGCGTCATCGCACGCAATCACCATTTCGACCCTCACGACGAGGACGCGTTCGAAGGATGGGACACCGTGAAGCAGGCGCAAATGATGGGCACCATTTTCGATGCCATGAACGAGTTCCTCGGCACCGTCGGCCTGGTCACCCTTGCCCTCGGTGCCATCGGCGTGATCAATATCATGCTCATCGCGGTCACCGAGCGCACCCGCGAAATCGGATTACGCAAGGCTCTCGGCGCCACCAACCGCAGTATCATGCTCCAGTTTTTTGCCGAGGGCATCCTCCTCACCTTGGTCAGCGGACTCATCGGCATGGCGATGGCAGGCGGCTTCATGGCTGTGCTCGGCAATTACAATGGTCCGGGCGGTTTCGATCCGCCCCGACTCGTGCCAAAAACCGCCATCCTCGCCATCGCCAGCCTGACCCTCGCGGGTGTCGCCGCCGGACTCTACCCAGCGCGCAAAGCCGCTCGCCTGGAACCAGTCGAAGCCTTGCGCCAGGAGTGAGAAAGAATTGTGTAATTCTGTAATCGGGTTCTTGCGCAATTTAAGATCATTTACCCGCGGGATTTTTATATTACACAATTACCCGATTACCAAATTACTAAATAAGTCATGCTCCGCGACCTGCTCCACGAATCCTACAACGCGATGCGCCACGACCGCCGCCGCACGGCCCTCACCATGCTCGGCATGGCCTGGGGCATTGCCACCGTCGTCATGCTGCTCGCCTATGGCGACGGCTTCGGCCGCGCCGTCGCCAACATCTTCGCCAACTTCGGAACCAAACTCTTCATCGTCGTTCCCGGCCGCTCATCCATGCAGGCCGGAGGCCAAAAGGCGGGCGCCCAGGTCCGCCTCACGCTTGACGATCTCGATCTCCTCACCACCAACATCCCCCAGATCACTCACATCACTCCCAGTTGCGGCAAAGACGCGACCATGCAATATGACGCTCGCTCGTTCACCATGAACGTCAACGGCGAATACCCGAACACCTTTGCCATCCGCGCCCTCACCCTCGACCAGGGACGCTTCTATAACCCCGAAGATCAGCTCCAGCGCGCCCGCGTCGCGGTCATCGGCGCGGAAACCAAGGAAAAACTTTTCTCCGGCCGCAACGCGCTCGGCGAGCACATTCGCATCGATGGCATCAGCTTTGAAGTGGTCGGCATTCTCAGCCCCAAAATGCAGGCCGGCGACGACAATGTCAATCGCGTCGTCTATGTCCCGTTCACCACCATGAGCGACCTCAAGGATACCCACTACCTCGACTCCGTCTGGTTCAACTACGAGACCAACGACTATGAGCGGATCGAGCAATCCGTGCGCTACATCATCGCCGCCCAGCACAAGTTCAATCCCACCGACCGTCGCGCCCTAATGGTCTTTAATCTCATGCAACAAGTCCACCAGTTCGAGATCATTACCCTCGGCCTCAAAATTCTGCTCGGCTTCATTGGCACACTCACGCTCGGTATCGGCGGCGTCGGCCTCATGAACATCATGCTCGTCTCCGTCACCCAGCGCACTCGCGAGATCGGCGTGGAAAAGGCGCTCGGTGCGCGCCGCCGTCACATCTTCCTGCAGTTTCTGGCCGAAGCTCTGACCATCACCTTCATCGGCGGAGTCCTTGGCGTTGTCCTCGCTTACGTCGTCTCTTTTTCCGTTGGCAGGCTCACGCTCTACAGCGCCATGGCCAAACATGCGGAAGCCGGCGACGTCCGCCTGAGCATCAACCCAATCACCCTGATTATCGCCGTCCTCATCCTCGCGATCGTCGGGCTGGTCAGTGGCATGGTTCCGGCGATTCGCGCGTCCCGCCTCGATCCGATCGAAGCCCTCCGCTACGAATAGAACCCTTCGTCCCAGCCCCGGAGGGACGGCACGTCCCAAGCGGGTGCCCCGTCCTATCGCGAAGCGAAGGGCGGGCCCATTCCGACCCTTCCCGCTAACTCATACAAAACAA
>JAYUJG010000272.1:0-3771 GCA_043765355.1 Acidobacteriaceae bacterium
CGCGAGCCGGCGAGAGTGGTGGATACGTTTATCCAGGAGCGCCGGCGTGATAGCGGTCTTGATTACCGCTTGTGGGCTTTCGGCTACGACATGGACAACATGAAAGCCCGCTGCTGGTATGAAGCTACGATGCCCCTGATTCTAGTGGAGGATCATTACAAGGAGGAGTTTGAGTACGACATCCGCAGCATGGTCATGGCGGCAAATGAAGTCGCCGGCAATCTCAAGCAGTGCATGAAAAACGCCTTGTATGGCCGGGTCAAGGAAATTAGCAAGAAGCGGGTTCCACTCTGGGAAGTCAGCCCCAACGCCAAAACGGACGGTACCCTGTTTAATAGCGTCTCTACTATGTTTTGGCAGCGAACCGAGCCCGCGTTTCTCGATGTCTTGCGCAAGCTCAAGACCACCCTGGAGCGCGGCGAGGGCACAGAATCGGCGCGCAGAGACTGGCACGCCGAGTTATGCAAGAAAGCGCGGATGCTGTTTGACGAAACCGTTGACGGAGGCGTGCTGGAAGACGGCAACCCGCAGAGCGTCGTGGTGGCGCGTGCCGAACTCAATCGATTCAACTACGGCAAGAATATTGTCACCGATCTGTTGCGCTTGCCAGCGAAAGAGAAGAATGAAACCAACATCCCGGAAACAGGAGAAATGAATGCGTGAAACCCCGTTTAAGCAAGACAGCGAATCGGGCAAGGCCCTGCTCGACTGGTGGACCGCGCTGCAGAAGGATCCTGGCGAGCGCGCGGAACTCCGCCGCTGCCATACCCTCAACGAGGCGGTGCTCACGCCTGCCTACCAGCGGCTACGCATCGCGCTGATCAAGACGCTTCAAGGCAATGAAGAAGGGCTGGCGGCGGTGGCGGGGCTTCTGGCCCATGTAAAAAGCCCTCAGTTCCAGCCAATCGCCAGGCAAATGGCGGAAAAGAAAAACGACAAGCCGGTGGTCAGTGAATCTCGCTTCAGGCGGCTATTGAAGGCAAAGGATCAGCGCGAGCTCTTCATCGCGATGAAGCGCGTATTGCACTTGCTGGACGGCAACGCCGATCTGTATACCCTGGCACAGGCCGCGTATTTCTGGAACGAGCGCACCCGGCGAGACTGGGCGAACGATTATTACCTGGCCGCGCTCGGCTGATTCAGCTTTCAACAATATCAGGAGAACAATATGACGCAGTTTATCCAGCTACACCTTCTGGCCTCTTACCCGCCCGCCAACCCGAACCGCGACGATTCGGGTAAACCGAAAACCGCCATGATGGGGGGTGCGACGAGGCTACGCATTTCGTCGCAAAGTCTCAAGCGCGCGTGGCGGACTTCGTCGGTGTTTGACTCAGCGCTTAAAGAACACCTCGGCATTCGCACCAAGCAAATGGGGGTTGAGGTCTACAACAAGCTGAGGGCAAAAGGAGTCGTCGAGCAACCGGCTTTGGACGCGGCGAAGAAAATTGCAGAAGTGTTTGGCAAGCTTAAAAAAGAGGACAAAGATACTCCGCTTAAGGGGCTGGAAATCGAGCAACTGACACACTTCAGCCCTGAAGAACGGAAACTAATTGATTCGCTAGTGGAGAAAGTGAGCGGGGGCGAAAAACTCGGCGATACCGATTTGGAACTGCTGCAGAAAAAGCATACCGCCGCCGACATCGCGCTGTTTGGTCGTATGCTCGCCAGCTCGCCGAAGTTCAATACGGAAGCCGCCGCCCAGGTGGCCCACGCCATTACCGTGCACAAGGTGACGGTGGAAGACGATTTCTTCACCGCGGTGGATGATCTCAACAAAGGCGAAGAAGACCTTGGCGCGGGTCACATGGGTGAGACTGAATTCGCCGCCGGCCTGTTCTACCTTTACCTGTGCATTGACAGTCGCTTGCTGCTGGAAAATCTCAGCGGCGATGTGAATCTCGCCAAAACCACGCTCGCTGCTCTGCTGGAAGCCGCGGCGACGGTCGCCCCAAGCGGCAAGCAAAACAGCTTTGGCTCGCGTGTGCGCGCCTCCTACATTCTCGCCGAGAAAGGGGCGCAGCAGCCCCGTTCTCTGTCTGTCGCCTTCCTCAAGCCGGTGTATGGCGAAGACTTACTAAATGCATCCATCACAGCGCTCGACAACACGGCGCAGAACATGGACAAGGTCTATGGCGTGTGCAGGGATGCCTCGCAAGAGATGAACGCGGTCAATGGGGAGGGTAGCCTGCAAGATCTCATCAAGTTTGTAACGGATGTTTATCATGGTTGAGCCCGGCAGCCCACGCGAATACCTGCTATTCCGGCTGTACGGCCCGATGGCGGCATGGGGCGACATTGCCGTCGGCGAGTACCGTCCCAGCTTCGAGCGGCCCTCGAAATCCGCGATTCTCGGGCTTCTCGCCGCAGCGTTGGGCATCAAACGGCCGGACACCATTCCATCGGAAATGCAGGCGGAACGGGAGGCGGCCGAGCAGCAACACGCGAGGCTCGCCGCCGACTACGGTTGTTGCATACAAGTCGAGGCACTGGGAAGCCTGCTTCGCGATTACCACACCGTGCAGCGCCCGCCCGAAAAGCGCAAGGCTGTCTATCCGACCCGCCGGGCGGAACTCGCCGCGGATGAGCTTGCAACCACCCTTTCCACGCGGGACTATCGCGTCGAAGGGTTATATGCCATTGTCATCTGGACGAAGACAACCTCGCCCGCTCACGCGCTCAGCAGGCTCGCGCAAGCGCTCGCTAAGCCGCGTTTCACGCTCTATCTGGGGCGCAAATCCTGCCCTCCGGCGTTGCCGCTACGGGCGCAGGTGATTTCCGCGTGCAGCCTGGACGAGGCATTTCGCTCGGCAGACTTTGGCGATACAGCCTTTTGTGCAGCGATGGACGGCTTGGAGTTTCCGATTGATAGCAACATCCTGCGCTTCAGCGAAGAAGAGCAAGATGGCAACATGCTCGCGGTCACTCGGCGCGATGCCCCGGCCAGCCGCCGACGCTGGCAGTTTGCCGAGCGCACGGAATATCAGAGCGTCATCGCGCGGGAGAAATGAGCATGTTCTTCAGCAAGATCACACTCAGATCCGACACCGCGGACTTGCGCCGGCTCGCCCGACTCGCGCCGGCGGATGCGTACAAACAGCACCAATTGGTATGGCGTTTTTTCCCCGAAGGGCCGGACCATACCCGGGATTTCCTCTATCGGCGTGAGCACAAATCGGATGAACTGGCGTTTTATGTCGTGTCATCGCGCCAGCCCGTCGCCGACGCGGCGTTGTGGCATATACAGACTAAAACCTATGAACCGACGTTGCGCGCAGGGCAGCGTCTCGGATTTTCCTTACGCGCGAATCCAGTGCGCACCAAGAAGCCGGATCCACCCGATTCCAACCCGAAAAAAAGAAAGCGGCACGACGTGGTAATGGAAGCGAAACGTCAGTTCGAACTCCTTGGGCCGGATTGGTCGCAACAGCGCCTCGAAGCCTCCCTGGTCCACGACGCAGGCATGGAATGGCTCGCCGAGCGGGCCGGGAAGTCGGGTTTCGAGGTGCAGGAAGATGAAGTCGTGACCGACAATTATTGCCGCCATCGCTTTGGCAAACGCGGAAACGATGGCATCAGCGTGAGCACATTGGACTATAACGGCGTGCTGACCGTAGTTGATCCCACGGCCTTTGTGGGGGCCCTTTACCAAGGCGTCGGTCCCGCCAAGGGCTTCGGCTGCGGGCTTCTGTTGGTCAGGCGTACCGGCCATAACCCAATGCTTTGAGGCTCGCCGTGATGGTCGTATCATGTCCCGGTAGCGCTACACAC
>JAYUJG010000273.1:0-5264 GCA_043765355.1 Acidobacteriaceae bacterium
TCATACATTCAATCAGTTGCAACAACACACCGTTGCAAAAATTCCATGAAGAATGGAAAGGGAGAATAGATCCATGGCAACCAAAAAGAAAGCAAAGAAAAAAAGCAGCAAAAAGCACTAACCAACTGCAACGGGCAACGTTGCAATCTGCAACAACAAAGGGGACGCGATGAGCGTCCCCGAAGTTTTTTACGGCCAACAAAATCCGGCGCTAATTTGCGCGACCTGGCTTCTTCTGCGCAGCCCCCACCACCTTCTCCGTCGCCGGACACAAATTGCGATACGGGCAAAAGGAGCAGTGGTAGCCGGGTTTCGCGGCAAACTTCCCCGCGGCGATTTCGTCCGCCACTTTCTGCACGCGCATTTTCGTCTCTTCCAACTCGCCGTCGGTCCGCGTAGTGCAGACCGGCGTATTGTTTTCGAGGTTGTACAGAATCAGCCGGTCCGCATGTTTCCCCCACGTCTCGCGCGAAGCGAGCGCATACAACGAAAGCTGCAAACTATCATCCGCATCGTCCTGCGACCACGGCTTGCCGGTCTTGTAGTCCACGATGGCAACCGTCTCCGGGCCGGTGCGGTCGATGCGGTCCACGCGTCCGGTCACCTTTGCCGATCCCACTTGCAGTTCAAACCGGCGCTCGGTCTCAATCACCTCCGGCGCCGGACGGCTGCGGGCACCTTCAAAAAAATGTCGTAGCTGCTCCAGCCCCTGCCTCAAATACAACTCATACTGATAGCGGTCGGCGATTCCGGCATTGGCCAGCGCGGCCCGAAATTGCTCGAGCATTTCTTCGTCGCTGATCTCGCGCTGATAACGCTGCGCGTCGTAGAAAGTACGCAGCACTCCGTGCATGGCTGATCCATAGTGCAGCGACGCCGAGACTTCGCGTGGCAGATTCCACTCGCGCTCCAGCTTGAAACGCAGCGGGCACGTTTCGTAAATTTCAACGGCCGACGCGCTCAGTCCAGTAATAAAGCCCGCCACTGGCGGCATCAGCAGCCATCCCGCAACAGTCGATTGTTCGAGCGCAATGCGCTGTTCCTCTTCGGCGAACAAAACATCCTGCACCGCCGCTGCCAGATGTGTGGACCAAAAGTTCTTGTAAGCCGGATGCACCATGAATTCGCGCAAAAACTTCGTCGGCTTCGGATCTTTCTTGCTCTGCCCCTGGTTCGCATAGATCGCAAGTGTGTCCTTGGCGCGCGTCAGGGCAACGTAATACAGGCGCCGCTCCTCTTCTTCGTGGAGCGTTTTGTCCTCAGCCGAAGACGCTGGCGACCGGCGAAGTTCCGCTGGAAAAGCCACGAACGGCTCCCTGTACGCACTCGGAAACGAAACGGATGACCCGCGTATCACCGCGACGTGCCGGAACTCAAGCCCTTTGGCGGCATGCGCCGTCAAAAGTTGCACTGCGTCGTCCGTGCTGCGGGGAAGTGGAATCGCTCCTCGCGCCTGCACAAAATAATCGAGATAGTCGAGAAACTCCGCCGGGCTTCCCGTTTCAACGATGGCCTTGTTGTGCCACCCTTCCACAAACTTAACCAACGCGCCAACTAGCGGCGATGGCGGCAGAGCGAAGTGGCGGACAATCGTATTCACAGCATCGTCCGCGCGAACTCCATCCTTCTCCACCAGACGATGCACTTTCTGCACACTCTCCAGCACCGCCGCCCCGCCCGCCAGTTTGGCGAGCACTGCGGGAAGATCCAGTTCCTGCCGCCGCACCGCCCGCATCGCGGCCCGCAATTCCGTCGCGTGAATGCCGAACTGCGGCAGCGCCGCCACGCGAAATAGACTGGCGGCATCCTTCGGCGCGACCGCAACCGTAAGGCACGCAATCGCGTCGCGCACTTCCGGCGTGTCGAGAACGTCCAGTCCCTCGATCGAAAATGGAATGCCCCGCTCCGCGAGTTCATGCACCAGTTCATCGCGATGATTGTGCTGGCGATACAGCACCGCGAAATCCCTCCACGCGCAGCGCTGCTCTTTTCTCTTCTTCTGTATCCGGCGCGCCAGGTCCGCCGCCTCGACTTCTTTATCCCTCCAGGTAACAATCTCGACCGATGGCGCGGCCACGGTTTCTCCTCTTTGTTTCGCCACTTCATCGCGAAACGATTCAAGCGGTGCTCGCTGATACGAAATTGAACTCCCCTTTTGCGCGAATACGGGCGGGTTGTCGTTCACGATGCCGAAGGCGCAGCGCAGGATCGGCGACAACGACCGTCGATTCTTTTCCAGAGCAACGACTTTCGCCGCGGGAAAATTCGTGACGAACAACGTGAACGCCTCGCTCGATGCCCCGCGAAACTGATAGATCGCCTGATCCGGATCGCCCACGACAAAAACGTTCGCCTCCGTACCAGCCAACAGCGAAAGTATTTCAACCTGGGCAAAATTCGCGTCCTGAAACTCGTCGACCAATACGAATCGCGTGCGGCGCCGTTCTTCTTCCAGCAGCGCGGGATCGTCCTTCAGCAACTGATAAGCCTTCGTAATCATGTGCCCGAAGGTGCCCAGATTTTTCTCCAGAAGCATGTTCTCTACCGCAGCGAAAACACGGGCGATCTCCCGGCAGCGCTCCAGTATTTCCTCGTCCTTCATTTCCGTTTGCTTCTTGGAGCTGGCAACGCGAGGCAGCGCAACCTCGCCGCGCTCGATGCGTTCGACGTAAGACGCATATTCCGCCGGACCAACAAGCTCGTCCTGACATCGGCGCATGAAGTCGAGCAGGCTATCGAGAAACTGCCCCACGTTGGCCGCGCGTACGAAATGCTTCAGTCGCAAATCGCGAATCCGGCGCCGCAAGAACACCCAGAGATCCTTATCGTCAAGCACTCCAAAACTCTTGCCGCGACGTTGCAGCAGCCCGTTGCACCAGGCGTGAAAAGTGCATGCCTGCAGGCCGCCGATGGGAAGGCTCTGCGAATCGCTGTGCTGCGAATTGCCGCCCGTCAATTCGTCGCGGACGCGCTTCAGCATCTGCGCCGCGGAATTGTCGGTGTAGGTAAGAGCAAGAATTTCATCCGGACGGGCGTGCCCTTCACGGATGAGGCTGGCCACACGCTGCGTAAGCACGGTGGTTTTGCCCGTTCCCGCACCGGCAATGACGAGCATCGGGCCATACACGTGTGCGATGGCCTGCCGCTGCCGTTCATCGGGAACGATGTTTGCCGCGGGCGGGACCGTTGCAGTCACAAGCCGGAGAATATCAGACGTGGTTGTGGCCCCCAATCGCGAACGGAAAGAAATGCAAAAAAACTCGGCCCCATTGCGAAACGGGAAGGGCACGACTTTAGTCGCGCCGTTAAGTCGTTTAGTCGAACCGCGCTTTAGCGCCCGAGGTGTGCTTCCGCCACCCGCAAAGAGCTTCCCGCAAGCTGCAGCGATGCCGGACATGTTCGACACGACCTGCCCCTTTAGGGGCCGCATGACCGCAGCAATTCAAAAGCGAGCGCCGTCGCAACAATCGCCGCCGTCTCAGCCCGCAGAATTGTGTCGCCCAGAGAAGCAGCAACCCATCCCGATTCGTGAAACCAAGCCAGCTCCTCATCTGTCCACCCGCCTTCGGGACCCACCGCAAGCGCGACTGCGGGCGGGCGAGACTGCAAAACATCTCCCAGACGAGTGCCTCGCTCCGCGCCCGCAAGAGATTCCGCAAGAACGACACGGGTCGACGCATCCGCCAATACCCCGCTGCCCGCAAGATCCTTCAGTTTGACCGGTGCCGCAATCTCAGGCGGCCCAGATCTTCGCGACTGTTCCGCCGCCTGACGAACAATGCGCTGCCATCGTTCCTGACGCTTAGTCGCAGCCGCAGCCAGATGGGCATCGCTCCGGCGCGCGATCACGGGAATAATCCGGCTCACTCCAATCTCCGTGCATTTCTCAATCGCCCACTCCATCCGATCAAACTTGAAAATAGCCAGCGCCAACGTGATCTTCGGAAGTGGTTGAATGGCACGCACTTCGCCAAGCGCGAACTCAACCCGCACGTCCGAGATCGAAGTGATCGTCCCCAGGCGAACCTCATCCCCGGTTGCAATCTCAAATGCTTCTCCGACTTCGGCGCGCAAGACGCGCGCCAGATGAGCGGCATGTTCGCCCAACAACGCGGCGGTATCTCCGCCTACCTCGTCGGCAATCCAGCGGCGGCGTGTCATGAGGCAGTTATCGGTTCTCAGTTCTCAGTAGAAGCCTATGATTCAACAATAGGACCGGAAAGAATGCGCTTTGCCCAGAAAACTGAGAACCGGGAACTGAAAACTCTTCTCTAAACAAACATATCCTTAACCCGCCCCAGCAACGACCGGTTCTGCGGCTTGTTCTCGATCGGAGACAACTCTCCCAACTCCACCAACAGTTCGCGCTGGCGCTTGTTCAGCTTCCCAGGCGTTTGTATCCGCACCTCGACGTAGAGATCGCCTTTGCCGTGCCCATTCAATACCGGCACGCCCTTATTTTTGATGCGAAACGAAGTCCCCGACTGCGTACCTTCGGGCACCTTGAACCGATGCTCACCCTCCAGCGTCGGAACCACAATCTCAGCGCCCAGTGCGGCCTGCGGAAATGACAACGGAACCACACACCGCAGATCGTTGCCCTCGCGCTCAAAAAATGCGTGCTCTTTTACGTGCAGCACAACATACAAATCGCCCGCCGGCCCGCCGAACGCTCCCGCCTCTCCCAGACCCGTGAAACGAATGCGCGTGCCGTCCTCAACTCCCGCCGGCACTTTCGCTTCAACCACGCGCTCCCGCAGCAACCGCCCTTCGCCTTTGCACTTCGGGCACGGATCGGTAATCACGCTGCCCGCACCCTGACAGGTCGGGCAAGTTCGCGCGATGCTGAAGAACCCCTGCTGATACCGCACTTGCCCCCGCCCATTGCACGACCGGCAAGCGACCGGAGTCTTGCCCGGAGCGGCACCTGCACCACGGCACGCGTCGCAAGTCTCATGCCGGCGAACTTTCACCTGCTGATCGACCCCGAACACCGATTCATCGAACTCGAGATTCAAGTCTTCGCGAAGATCGGCCCCGCGCTGAGCACGACTACGCCGCCTTCCTCCCTGACCGAAAACATCGCCGAACAGGTCGCCAAAAATATCCCCAAAGTCGTTGAAGATCGCCGGGTCGAATCCCGCCGGACCTCCGCTGCTACCGCCCACGCCAGCGTGCCCAAAGCGGTCATACAAAGACCGCTTCTCACCATCGGCCAGAATTGCGTACGCCTCGGTGAGCTCCTTGAACTTGTCTTCCGCCTC
>JAYUJG010000274.1:0-6976 GCA_043765355.1 Acidobacteriaceae bacterium
TACATTTCCGAAGGCGGCACCGCCGGGAAGTTATCGCGGTAAGGGTTGTAGTCTCCTATTTTGTGCTGAACGTATCTCTCGTCCAGTTTCTCGCCATTGCGATACACGACGCCATCGCGCAAGTGAATGTGGTCGCCAGGCACGCCCATAATCCGCTTGACGACGAACAACCCCTGTTCCTCCGGCGACAGAAACACGACAATGTCGCCGCGGTGTATATCGCGGTAAGGCATCAGTGGCCCCATCCAGCGCGTTGGCGGCGCGAACTGCTCCCGGTTCACGAATACGTGATCGCCAATCAGCAGCGTGTCTTCCATGGAACTGGAGGGAATCTCAAATGCCTGCAAGACAAACGTGATAATAAACAGTCCGGTGACCAACACCCCCGCCAGCGACGCCAGAAACTCGACCGTAGTCTCGCTGGGCTTCGCGTCTGTAACGACTTCTTGAGTTTCTTTTTTAGGCAAGTTCGCCATCCGTCTCGGAAAAATTCCTAGCGCACAAACTTAAGCGTTCGCGACCAGCGCGTTTCGTCAAAAAAATGAATGACAATATGCCCCAGAAACCCCACACGATCGCCCCAGCCGCGCATCTCGTATTGATTGTCCGGCGTGCGAAACGACCAATAGATGAACATGGGACGACCGATCATATTCTGCCGGGGTACAAAGCCCCAGAAGCGGCTGTCGTAGCTGTTCTCGCGGTTATCGCCCATGGCAAAGTAGCTGTCCGGAGGCACGACGATGTCCGCTCCCACGATATGCGCGGGCATTTCCTGAGCCCATTTATCGTTTCTCACTCCATACATTTCCGATGGCGGCACGCCGGGAAAATTATCCGTGTACGGGCTATGTTCCCGTTTGTGGCGCACAAACGGCTCCGCCAGTTTCTCGCCATTGCGATAGACGACGTCATCGCTCAAGTGGATGTGGTCGCCGGGAATGCCGATGATCCGCTTGACCAGAAATAGTCCCGGTTGCTCGGGCGACATGAACACCGCAACTTCGTCGTGATGGACGTCGCGATAGGGCATCAGCGACCCCAACCAGCGCGCCGGAGCGGCGAACTGCTCGCGATTGACGAAAAGGTGGTCGCCCACCAGCAGCGTGTCTTCCATCGACCCGGAAGGAATTTCAAACGCCTGAAGAATGAACGTGATGATGAACAACCCGGTGACCAGCACTTCGGCCAGAGAAGCCAGAAATTCCACCGTGGTCTCGCTCGGCTTTTCCTCGGCAACTTCTTCAATTCCTTTTTTCGCCACGTTTCCCATCCGTTCCAAAAATTACTTCTCATCCTAGACGCGCACTACCGCACCAGCCTGAAAGTTCGCTCCCAGCGCGTTACCTGATACACATGAGTCGCCGCATAGGCGAGATGAAAAAGTCTATCACCCACGGTTGGCGATCCGGGAAGATCGTTGCTCGCATTCGCCGACGACCAGTAGATCAGCAGTGGCCGTCCGATGATATTCTCTCGCGGAACGAATCCCCAATAGCGGCTGTCCCGGCTGTCGTCGCGATTGTCGCCCATCACAAAGTAGTGATCCGCCGGAATGATCAGCTGGTGATCCTCCACCAGTTTCGGCATGTCCTTCCACCATTTCGCATCGACTCCGTAGTCCGGAGATTCAGTGCGCGGGAAGTCGTCGCGATAATAATTGCGCAGCGTGGTCATGAACTGTACATAAGGCTCGTGCACGGGGGCGCCGTTGATGTAGACCACTTTATTGACGAGGCGCAGCCGATCTCCGGGAAGAGCGACCACGCGTTTCACGAAATCCTGCGCGGGGTTTAGCGGGTAATGGAAGACGATGACGTCGCCGCGCTTGATCTTGCGGTACGGCATCAAACGATTCCATGCCGCGCCACCGCCATAACAAAACTTATCCACCAACAGGTAATCGCCGATCAGCAGCGTTTGCTCCATGGATTCCGAGGGGATGGTGAATGCCTGCACGAAGAAGGTCACGACGAAAATGGCAATCACCACCGTGCCCGCGACCGACTGAATCGTCGAAGGCCAATCCCCAGCGGCAATCTTTTCACTCCATGACATATTTAGGGAGACTCTGATTAAATACGCTTCCCATCGCTTTAAAAGGGCATGGCTTTAGCCATGCCGTTAGAACCAGCCACCCATGCGGCTTTAGCCGCTGAGGGGCACTTCCCTAACCGCCGAGAACTTAATCAGACGTTCCTTAGCTGTAGAGATGGGCCTTGCCCCGTCAACTGGTGTGCTCGCCCAATGTCCGGGTGCAACTGAGACGCGGCAAGCCGCGTCTCTACGAGAGCGCAGCTCCCAGCGACGCCGCCAGATGTTCCAAGACCTGTCGTGCGGCTTCTTGCTCGGCGCGTTTTTTTGTGGTGCCCTGAGCTCTCCCCACAAACTCAGCCATTGCAGGCGCAGGCAATCGTACTTCGACTGTGAAAGTCTTTTTGTGTTCCGGACCTTCCTCTTTCACGAGCGCGTAGACGGGTTGCGAGACGCCTCTGGCCTGCAGCGCTTCCTGCAGCGCCGATTTGAAATCCATCACCGGAATCGCGCTGGTCTCGAGTTTCATGTTGGCAAGTTCCGGCTCGACGATCATACGGACGATAAAATCTCGCGTCACCGCCCAACCACCGTCCAGATACAGCGCCGCGAGGATCGCTTCCAGGGCGTCCACCAGCAGGCTGGCCTTGTTCCGGCCACCACTTTTTTCTTCGCCACGGCCAAGGCGCATGTAGTTGCCAATCTCAAGCCGCTCCGCAACCTGCAACAGGTGGCGCTGCCCCACCAAATGGGCGCGAAGTTTTGACAGCTGCCCTTCCTGAAATTCCGGGAAGCGCTGAAACAGTGTCTCGCTGGTGACCAACCCAAGAACGGCGTCTCCGAGGAACTCGAGCATTTCGTTGTCGCCGCGAAACGAAGCCGGATCGGCTGCGCCACCAACGGCACCCAGCGCCTCTACTTCGCGCGCCTGCGAGCTGTGGGTCAGCGCCTGGTCGAGCAACTCCCGGCGCCGGAAGTTGTGACCCAGGTCTTTTTCCAGCTCGGCGATTTCGCGCGATTTCGTCACCATGATGATTCGTAGAGACGCGGCTTGCCGCGTCTCGGCCTGCTGCTGAGATGGCGCAAGCCGAAGACGCCGCAAGCCGCGTCTCTACAGAAGAAAGACGCTAGTTCTTCGGCGGTGTTGCTGGCTGCGCCGGGGGCGCGCCTCCAGTGAGCTGCTGCAAACGATCGCGCTCACGCCGCGCCGGAGTTCCAATCGCCGTGTTGTCCTGTGTCAGTTCCACGGCGCGGGTCGCCACCTTGAGCGCTTCCGGATATTTGTTTTGCTTGTCCAGCGTCAGCGCCAGCCGCAGAACCACAACCGGGTCCGGACTGCTGGGGAACGCGTCGATCGACTTCTGCAGATTCTCTTGCGCATTCGCAAAATCCTCTTTCTTGAAAGCAATCGTGCCGAGAATGGAATACGCGTTCGATCGCAGCAGAGATTTGTAGGCGTCGATTTTATCTTGCGGTGTGCCCGTCGGCACCTGCACGTTGGTGTCGACCGTCTGCGTAGCCTTCTGCGCCATCGTGACCGCTTCGTTGTAGCGCTGGTCTTTATCGATATCCGTGTCGCGCGTTCTCTCGGCAATCACCTCGGCGACGATCACCAGAGCTTCCGGATCGTCCCCATCGAAGCCCAGCACTTTGCGGCCCATGGCCTCGGTTTTTTCCGAGTTGTTGGCATTCTGGTAGAGCCGCATCGCGTTCTTGTAGAGCAGCACTCGAAGCTCGCTGTCCGGAAACTTGGTCGCGAAATCGTCAGACGCCTTCTCCAGCCCCGCCGCGTCGGCACTCGCCGAAGCTGCTTTCCATGCGTCGAATTCCGGTTGAGTCTTGGCTTGCGGCGGACGTTTCGCCGCCGCAGTCGCCGCGGCGGCGGGCGTCGCCGCTGCTGGCGCCGCAGCCGCAACCGGCTGAGGTGCCGAGTACGTTTGGGCCCCTGCCCACACCGTGATGCTTAGTATGCCAAGAAAAACTGCTGCTCGCTTCATCCTTGTCTCCCGTAACCGCAAAATTGAACGAAAATATCGAACGCTTCCGCATTCTGAAACCCTGTAAACTCTGATACCTTGAACCCCGGCCCCTACTCCGGCTGCTTCGCCACCGGAGGCTCATACGGCTGATCCAATCCCTTTTGCGCCGCTAATTTCGCTTCTGGAATCGTGGTTGCTACATTGAGCGCCGCCCGATACTGCTCCAGAGCGGCGAATCGGTCTTCCTTCAAATCGTAAATCCGCCCCAGGTAAATATGCGACCATGCGATTACCTTGGGCTCATGCGCCGCCTGCAGCGCCCGTTCAAAAAACGTGCGCGCCCCATCCATGTCGCGGCTCGCCGTGGCGACTTCCGCCAAAATGAAGAGTGCGCGTCCGGAATCTTCTTCCTGTTCATCGAGCGCCTGCTGAGCCAGTTTCTGCGCCGTCTCGGCATCGCCCGCCGCCAACCGCCGCTCCGCATTCAGTAAAAGCTTCTTGTCCCGCGGACCCGCCAGGTGCAACAACTCCGGCGCCGCCTCGCCCGAAAACTCCAGCAGTGACGCCCGCTTCATTTCCTTCCCCACTTCGATCGATCCCACCAGGTCCGGATAAACATTCCTCATGCCCGCCGGATCTTTTTCAAACTTGACCAGCGCATCGTAGAAATATCGGGTGAGGACAAATCCTTCCTTATCGGCATCGTCGATGTGCTGTGCCCGGTCCGCCTCGGAATTCTTCGTCATGCGCTCTTCAATCGCCCGCACCAGGCACTCGGTCACCAGCAGCGAAATGTTGGACTTGAAGGCTTCGTCCATGGGAGCGAGCTTCACATCGTCAAGCAGCGGTTCGAGTCGTTTGAAAGAGCCGCCGTTCTTCATCGCCAGTGGATCCAGAAGATAGTGAAGATAAGTGTGCCGAATTTGCTGCATCTTGATCGCCGTGCCCGCGCTCGGCGAAATCACGACATAGTAATCGGACGCATAGTTCCGCGCGTTGGTCTGTCCCGGAGCACCCATCGCATCCAGATAGACGGTGAACTGGCGTCCCAGATAGCCCGCCGACGGCAGCTTTAAATAAATTTCAGTATCGAACGTCATCTTCGCCAGCGGAGCGTGATAGATCTCAGTCAGCTCCGTGTAGCGCGCGCGGTTCCTCTCCCAAATCGCGTGCAAGCCGATCTTCTGGTAGAAAGCCGCCATCAGGGGCACAATATCCGCGACGATCGCCGCGTCCGGCGGCAGTTCCGCCTGCTTCACTTTCGGCGTGAAAGTTGGGGGATCCTCCAGATACAACGCCAGCGACACGTACTGCGAAAGATTGCGCGTGCTATCGTTTCCCTCGTGCTGACCGTATAGCGCGCACATGGGAGCGATCGCGTCGCGAGCGCCTGCGGTATTCTGCACCGCCTTCGACACTTCCGACCGGATCTGCGTCCGCAACGGGTCGGAAGAATTCAGTTCCTGATCATAGCCACAGGTATTGATCGCGGCGAGGACGGTGAACAGCGTCTCGCTCGTTTCCAGCGACACCTGCGGGCGATTCTGCGCAATTCCCGGTGACGCCGTCAGCAGCATAGCCAGCGCCGAAGTGAAAGCCAGCCGCATGCGCCGTCCCAGAAACCCAATTCCAATTTCAGACATAGAGGATGAGCCAGAAAGTAGTGTACGAACTGGTCAATGGGCGGTCAAACCGGGAAGGGCCCCTTCATCGACTCACGTAGGGACAGCCGCCTCGGCTGTCCGGGCGACCGCTGTCAACTGGGTGAACGATTCCGAACAAGAAAAACCATCGAAAGCCTTGGTTGGCGCGTTCTCCCGTCTGGCCCATTCTGACCCCTAATCTCACATACGAGCGGTGACGGCTATCACTGCGGTGAAACAACGGCTCGCGCATGATCAACCGTTGAGCCCCTCGTTTGGCGGTCGTGCGAGCTGCGCTCGCTGGACAGCCGAGGGCGGCGGTTCCTACGTGATTCGTCTGTGGTTAAAATATTTTATCGGCGCAAGTTACCTCATTGCAGCGTGACTACAAACCTCACTGCGTAACTTTTTGCACGCACCTTCGGTGGATACTTCCGCCCAAGGCTCGTCTGCTTGCGCTGGAAAGCTGTCTGCATGATAACGACCGCATAAGACGGGTCGATGCGGTTGTTGTAATGCCCGATCACGTGCACATGATTCTCACTCCGCTGGTCAATGCAGTAGCTCGCGAGGTCTATTCCTTGGGTGAAATCATGGACGCGATCAAAGGAGCTTCCGCGCACAAAATCAATCGGCAACTGGGGCATGTCGGAAAGGTGTGGCAGACGGAGTCATTCGAGCGAGTCTTGCGAAGCTCTGAGAGCCTGGGCGAGAAAATCCAGTACATCTTGGACAATCCGGTCCGTAAGCGTTTGGTGTCACTGTGGAGCGATCATCGGTGGTTGTGGCATCGCCCGTTGGACAATCCTTTCCAACCAGACATAATTCCGGGGCAGCCGAGGGCGGCTGCCGCCACGCTAAAACTATCCCCGAACGCTGATTTTTGAAAACGACAGCACTGCCGTGCCTGTGGTTGGCCGCCCCATCGAGAGGGCGGGATGGAACGTGGTAAAAATCAGCAGGTTTTTCAATTGCGGCATCACCGCCTGCGCGTCGTCGGCTCGCGACAGCACGCGGTAGTCCTCGACGCGCCCGTTGGCGTCCACATAGGCTTCCACCACGACCGCATCGTCGCCCATATTGCCGAGCGAGGTGCCAAACGACGACTGCTCAAGTTGCGGTCCCGTGTACAGCGTTAGCGGAACGTCGGTACTGCTCGCTCGCAGTTCCGCCGGCAAAGCGAAGAAGCCCAGCAGCAATCCGAAAAACAATACCGCGCTGACCATTCCCGCCGTCGCCGGAACCATGAAGGCGTTCAGCGTGTTTTCCAGCCGTACCAGCAATCCTTCAAAGCGCGGACGCCGCGCTTGTGCCGCTTCG